>QKDC01000058.1 GCA_003246755.1 Gemmatimonadota bacterium
ATCCAGGGACCCAGGGTTTGCATGCCGATCATGAGCGTCAGCAACGCGGCAGCCATGGGGACTGCTGTTCGGCGGGTCAGGGCCCACCATCCTGGCCTTCCGGCAAGCCAACCTGAGAGACGCAGACCGATTCCCAGCGACAGGAGGACCGCGGCGACAATATGCAAGTGACTTACCCCGCGGAAGAACACTCCAACGAGTCCAAGGGAAAAAAAGAGCCCCGCAACCAGCCTGCCACTGACAGTGGGTTGTCGGAATCGAATCAGCCGAACCGCGAGTGTCGCCAACAGAAAGAAGAGCAGCCCCTGAGTGAGCGGTGCCACGTAGAACGTCTTGGGGTCCGCTTCGAACGTGAGAGCCCCCTTCAGCGTCCACCGAGCCCACGCACTCGTCACCTCGAGTAGCCCAAGCACGATTCCGATCCAGAGACTGACGAGCGCGGCGTGGTGGGGAACCATTTGAGGGGTCGATCGATTGATACGACGAAACATCCTATCGAGTGGCGCTCGCGCGAAATATCCCACCAGCAAGACAGCGCCTGCGACGAGCAAGCGTCCCATTGCCCTATTCGCAAGCGAACGGAACGCGTTCAGGTAATCCTCAACGGGGTGATCTGCTTGACCCTGGATAATGCGGTTGAGCAGGGCGAAGCTCCGCCCCTCGTAGGCCTGCCGAATCATTGCGGGGCCGATCCAATAGATCGCCACGACCCAGGCGGCAACCACGCCGATTGACACGAGGCCAACCATTTGTCTTCGGGATACTCTGCTCATGCGGAGCCTAGTCCTGTAACATCCGGTGAGTCGGTCGACGGCACGGTGCGTTCGTTAGCCCTCCACCCCTCGTGTCGCACTCCTAGTTCCAGGTCAGCGCTCGGAGGGGATCGAGGTTGAGGTTACCCCCCGAGAGCACCGCAGCAACACGCGACCCCAACGGCAAGTCGATGATCCCACTCATCAGCGCCGCAACGGGAGCCGCAGCTGCTGCTTCCGTGACGAGCTTACATCGGTCCATGATCCAGTGCACCGCCTCGAAGATCTCCACGTCCGGAAGTGTCACAATCTGATCCACGAACCGTTGCACGACAGAGAAGTTGATCTCGCCCACACGACGCACCCTGAGACCGTCGATCACCGTGCGACAATCGATCGTCTCCAGACGTCCAGCGTCCACACTCATCTTCATCGCAGGGCCATCGGACGACTCCACCCCGAAGACCCTGATCTTCGGGTTGAAGCTTTTGACTGCCATCGAGACGCCGGAGATGAGGCCTCCCCCACCGATCGGCACGACCACCGCATCGACCTCGGGCCAGTCCTGCACGATCTCCAGGCCCAGGGTTCCCTGCCCCGCGATCAATTCCTCATCATCGAACGGGTGGACGTAGGTGAGGCCTTCGGTGCGCACCAGCTCCTTGGCTTTCTCGTTGGCCTCGTCCCAGATGGTGCCGTGCAGCACCACCTCCGCGCCGTACCCTTTGGTGGCCGCGATCTTGGACGGCGTGGCGTTTTCGGCCATGCAGACGACTGCCCGCATGCCATGGATTCTGGCAGCCAGGGCCACGCCCTGCGCATGGTTCCCCGCCGAGGAGCAGACCACCCCGCGGCGCTTCTGCTCCTCGGACATGAGGGCGAACTTGTTGAGGGGTCCACGGATCTTGTAGGAACCGACCTTCTGGAACAGTTCCGCCTTGAGCCTGATGTCGAAGCCCGTCAGGTCACTCAATTGCTGGGAGGTGAGCAGAGGAGTCCGCCGGATATGCGGGGCAATCCTGGCGCGTACTGCTTCGAAGTCACTCAGCGCGAGTGAGAACGGCTGCGTCACCGACCAGACTCGGACGTCAGTTCTTGATCCTCGATGTCATACACGGTGGCCACTAAGGACTCACCTCTTGAAGCGCCTCGAGAATCATCTCGTTGGTGGGTCGGATCTTGTAGTTCACCTCGGTGAACTTCCAGCGCACGACACCCTTCCGGTCGATCACGTAGACGGTGGGATGCGGCCACCCTCTCCCCCGAGGGTTGAGAAGCCCGTAGCGGTCGATGACCCGATGACCCGGATCCATGAGGAAGGTGAACTCAGGCGCGCGTCCATCCTTATTGACGATCCGATCGACCATCATCTGGGTGTGCTCACGATCGTCGATCGAGAGTGCCAGGATTTCCGTCTGACGACGTTGGTCGGGAGTCAGGAGGTCTCTCAGCTCACCGAGCTGACGGGCGCAGTAGGGTCACCAGTGGCCTCGGAAGAAAACCAGAACGACGTTCTTGTTCGCTCGGAATTGGGAGAGAGTGATCGGCGAGCGACCGAACGCCTCGAGAGTGAAATCCGGTGCCACCATCCCCACGGTGACACGCCCGGTGTCGGTGGGTTCCAAGCCCTCACCATCGGTCGGGCCGAGCCGAGGGCGCTGGCCCATGAGTGGTGCCGTCGCCCCAACCATGAGCAGGATAGTCAGCCTGCACCTTGTCGTCCTCGAACTGAGGAGCATGACTCTCTCTCCGGCCAGGGCAGCGATGGGGTGGTTGATGCCTGAGCCTACTCTGAAGCCCGGCTCATCGGAAGCCCCGTGTCCGTCCGGCTCCTCAGGAGCCTCTTCCGGGCAACTCCACTGACTGCACCAGACTTCAAATCCCAACCTGACGAATCGGAACAGACTTTCATCGGTCTTTCGGCATTCCTTCACGCTCTTGCCCTCACCGTTGCGGCGTGGTCGCCGAGGCGACCCCATACCTCTGTTGCCCCATCCTGGAGGTCCCTGCATGTACTATCCCACCGCTCATCCGTGGACCGAAGACGAGACGCTGGCCCAACATCTGGAGCGACGCGGTGTGGGTCGCCGAGAATTCCTCGAGTTCTGCAGTTCGATGGCCGCCGTCCTGGGCCTCGGCAGCTTGGCGGCGCCCAAAGTGGCTCAGGCGATGCAGACCCAGCGTCGCCCCTCGGTGATCTGGTTGCAGCTCCAGGAATGCACGGGGTGCGTCGAGAGCGTGCTGCGAACCTCCGAACCGACCATCGGCGACCTGGTCCTCGACCTGGTCTCACTCGACTACCAGCACACCCTCATGGCTGGTGCGGGAACGGCAGTCGAGACCGCAAAGCAGGATGCCATGGCCGCCAACGAAGGGGGTTATGTCCTCATCGTGACGGGTTCGGTGCCGCTGGCTGAAGACGGGATCTACTGCACTATCGGCGGCCGGACCGCCAAGGAGATTGTCGAAGAGGGTGCTCGGGGTGCTGCGGCGGTCATCGCCGTGGGAGCCTGCGCCCACTTTGGCTCGGTTCAATCCGCTCGACCGAATCCCACGGGTGCCGTGGGCATCCGCGACGTCATCACCGACAAGCCGGTCCTCAACATTGCTGGGTGTCCGCCCCTCGGTGACGTGGTGACGGCCACCGTCGTCCATTTTCTGACGTTCGGTCGTTTACCCGCGGTCGACGGGGAGGGCCGGCCACTCTTCGCCTACGGATCGCGGATCCACGACCAGTGCTCCCGTCGAGCCCACTTCGATGCCGGACAATACGTCACGGTATTCGATGACGAGGCCGCCCGAAAGGGGTGGTGCCTCTATAAGGTCGGATGTAAGGGTCCGGCGACCTTTTCCCCTTGTCCGATCTTCCAGTGGAATACCCGCACCAATTGGCCGATCGGTGCCGGCCATCCCTGCATCGGTTGCACCGAACCCCACTTCTGGGACACGATGACGCCGTTCTATGATCGCCTGCCTGATGTCGGCGGATTCGGCATCGAAAACAAGGTGGATCTGATCGGCGCCGCCGCGGCGATTGGAGCAACGGCCGGCGTCGTCGCCCACGCAGCGGTCACCGGTGTCCAGAATAGGCGCAAACGGAGGGATCTCCCGATCGTCGAGGCCGGTACGGTGAAGCAGGAGGAGGACAACAATGGCTAAGGTCGTCGTCGATCCCATCACCCGCATCGAGGGGCATCTTCGCATCGAAGTCGAGGCAGACGCGGGACGCATCAACAACGCATGGGCCTCCGCCACCCAGTTTCGCGGGATCGAACAGGTCATGGTTGGCCGAGACCCGAGGGACGCCTGGGCCTTCACCCAACGGATTTGTGGCGTCTGTACCGTCGTGCATGCCGTCGCCTCCTGTCGGGCGGTGGAGGATGCGCTCGACATCCGAATTCCCCCCAACGCGAACCTGATCCGCAACCTCATTCACGGCATGCAGTTCGTGCAGGATCACGTGATCCACTTCTACCACCTCCATGCGCTCGACTGGGTGGACGTGGTGAGTGCGCTCTCTGCCAGTCCCGACGGAACGGCGGCGATCGCCCGGCAGATCTCACCGTGGCCGAATAACTCTGCGACCTATTTCAAGGAAGTGCAGGACCGCATCAGCAAGTTCGTCAGCGGCGGCCAGCTCGGCATCTTCACCAACGGGTATTGGGGCCACCCGGCCTACAAGCTTCCTCCGGAGGTGAATCTCCTTGCGGTGGCTCACTACCTCGAGGCGCTCGACTGGCAGCGTGACGTCATCCGACTCCACACCGTGTTCGGTGGCAAGAACCCGCACCCCAACTTCCTGGTGGGCGGCATGGCATCGGCCATCAACCTGGATGACACCGCCACGATCAACACCGAGCGGCTGACCGACATTCACGACATGATCCGACGGGCTCAACGGTTCGTCGAAGAGGTCTACTGGCCCGACCTCGTGGCGATTGCCGGCTTCTACAAGGAATGGGCTTCCGTCGGTGGCGGACTCCGTGACTACCTCGCATGCGGAGAGTTCCCCGAATCCGATATCCGGGATGTCGAGTCACTCTACCTGCCCCAAGGGGTGATTCTGGACCGGGATCTCAGCACCGTGCATCCGTACGATCCCGAGCTGGTGAAGGAGTACATCTCGAGTTCCTGGTATGAGTATGCGGAAGGCGACCAGCAAGGTCTCCACCCGTATGCTGGCGAGACGAAGGCCCGCTACACCGGACCACCCACGCCGTGGACCTATCTCCAGGGAGAGCAGAAGTACTCATGGATGAAGTCTCCGCGCTACGACGGACGAGCGGTCGAGGTCGGTCCCCTGGCCCGGATGCTGGTCGCCTATGGCTCGGGCCACGAGGAAGTGCGCGACATCGTCGGGGAGGTGCTCGGGAGGCTCGGCGTGGGACCCGGGGCGCTCTTCAGCACGCTCGGCCGAACGGCCGCCCGTGGCATGGAGACAGTATTGCTGTCACGACGTATGTCAGTCTGGTACGATCAGCTCGTCGAGCGCATCCGCAGCGGGGACACGGCAACGTTTGCGAAGGAACGCTGGGACCCCTCGACCTGGCCCAGCAGCGCACAAGGCTACGGATTCCTCGATGCACCCCGTGGCGCCTTGGGTCACTGGATACGGATCGAAGATGGGCGCATCGCCCGCTACCAGTGTGTGGTCCCGAGTACCTGGAACGCTTCACCCCGCGACCCACAAGGTCAGATGGGCGCCTACGAGGCATCCCTGACCGATAACCACCCTTTGGTTCGCCCGGAGCAACCCCTCGAGATCCTGAGGACGATCCACTCCTTCGACCCGTGCATCGCCTGCGGGGTTCACGTCCTCGATACGGAGGGCCGGGTCCTCACGGAGGTGAAGGTGCAATGACCGCCACCGCTCAACCCGTGGCCGCGACACCAAAGGACCCGCCGCCGGCCAAACCGGGCTACCGATCTGTCTATCTCTGGCACTGGCCCATCCGCGCGATGCACTGGGTCGCCGGAGGGTGCATCGCACTGCTCGTCGTGACGGGGTTCTATATCGGGGGGCCCTACTTCATGACGCCGGGTGAGGCCAGCGAACACTTTCTCATGGGCTGGATGCGGTTCCTCCACTTCTCCGCAGCGGCCATTCTCGTCGCCACGGCGGTGATTCGGGTCTACTGGCTCTTCGTGGGGAATCGCTTCGAGCGCTGGCAGGCGTTGTTCCCATTTCGCCCCCGTGATTGGGGTCACATGGTCCAGGTCCTCCGCAAGTACCTCTTCATACACCCCGAACGGGCCCCGCACTGGTTGGGACACAACCCGCTCCAACAAGTGAGCTACACCGTGCTCTACGTGGTGGCCGGCACGCAGGTGGTCACCGGATTCGCGATGTACGGTCTCTCCAATCCGGGGGGATTCTTTGCCTCGACCTTCGGGTGGGTCGCCCCCCTCCTGGGTGGACACCAGGTCGTTCGGTTCGTGCACCACATCATGACCTGGTACTTCCTCATCTTCTTGCCCATCCACATCTACCTGAGCCTGCGCGCCGACCTGCTTCATCGCGAGGCTCGCGTCTCTTCCATTGTCGATGGGTTCCGCTTCGTGCGGGCGGATGTGGATTTCATCGATGAGTGACGCGCCGGGCGGGACCACCCTCGTCATCGGGTGCGGAAACCTGCTCGGCGCCGATGACGGCGTCGGGTTGACCGCACTCGAGCGTCTGCGTGGCTGGGATCTCCCACCGGATGTCGAGCTAGCGGATGGTGGGACGTGGGGACTGAACCTCCTTCCGCTGATCGAAGGTGCAACGCGCGTTCTGCTGCTGGACGCCGTCAAGATGGGCGCGACACCAGGATCGCTCACGACCCTCGAACGGGATCAGATTCCACGCTTTCTGAGCACCAAGGTGTCTCCACACCAGATCGACCTCAGAGAGGTCCTCGCGCTCGCCGAGTTTCGCGGCACCCTTCCCGAGGAAACGGTCGTGATCGGGATCGAGCCGGAGCGCATCGAGATGTCAGCCGACCTGAGCCCAGCCGTGGCCAACCGTGTCGACGACCTGGTGGTCTCCGCGGCAGAACGACTGAGGGCGTGGGGGCACAGCGTACGACCGCCTGTGGGGGTGGGCGCGTGCACGAGTTGAGTCTGGCGATGGAGGTCTGCCGGATCGCCGAAGAGCGGCTCGGCCCCGAGGGTGCGGGCCGCCTTCGCGTTGTAGCCCTCGAAATCGGTGACCGGGCTGGGATCGAACCGGACAACCTGGAGTTCTGTCTCGAAGCCCTCCTGGCTCAACCTCCCTTCGGTCAAGGCCGGCCCCAACTCGCCCGGGTACCCGGGGAGGATCTACGGATCGAGTACCTGGAGGTGGACGATGCCAGTCCGGAGGATTGATGTCCGGGAGCGGGTGATGGCAAGGAACGACGAGTTCGCGGTCAGCGTGCGGGAGCGCCTCGCGGACCACTCCATCATGGCGTTCAACCTGGTGTCTTCACCAGGGAGCGGGAAGACGCTCCTGCTGGAGCGAACCCTCGAAACCCTTGGAGAGGAGCTGGACATTGCCGTGGTGACCGGCGACGTCCAGACTCAAAACGACGCCGACCGGCTGGCCCGGCATACTACCCGACTGGTGCAAGCGGTGGTCACGGGCGGAGCCTGTCATCTCGATGCCCGTCAGGTGCTCGACGCACTCGACGCGATCGATCTCGACCGGACCCGCTTGCTGTTCATCGAGAACGTGGGCAATCTCGTCTGCCCCGCGAGTTGGGATCTGGGAGAAGCCGCGAAGATCGTGGTGTTCTCGGTAACGGAGGGAGAGGACAAGCCGCTCAAGTACCCGAAAATGTTCGAGCAGGCGCGGTATGCCGTCCTCAACAAGACCGATCTCTTGCCCTATGTCCCCTTCGACGTCGCGCTGGCCGAGTCCAATGCCAAAACCATCAATCCCGCGCTCGAGTTCTTCCTGACTTCCGCCCTGACAGAGGATGGCCTCGAGCCCTGGTTCACCTTTCTGCGGGAGCGTGTCGTACATGGAGCCGCGGTATGACCACGGCCGTCAAGCCGAACACCGCGCACCTCATCAAGGTGACCGGTGTGGTCCAGGGCATCGGGTTCCGTCCGTTCGTCCACCGCCTGGCCACTCGTCATGGTCTCTCAGGCTGGGTTCGGAATGCCTCCGGCGATGTTCAAATCCATGTGGAAGGCATGGGTGAGGATCTCGAAGCGTTCGAGCTGGACTTGGCAGGTAGAGTTCCCCTCCCGCCGCTTGCTCGTTTCGAGACCGTGGCGTGCATGGGTACCGTACCCATCGGCTTCCAGGGGTTCTCCATTCTGGAGAGTTCGACAGAACCCGAGCGACGGCAGCCGATTTCCCCGGACGTCGCGACCTGTGCCGCGTGCCTAGGTGAGCTTGCCGACCCGCGCGATCGCCGATTCCGGTACCCCTTCATCACGTGTACCGATTGCGGGCCGCGATTCACGGTGATCGAAGCGATGCCGTATGATCGCGAACGCACGAGCATGCGTGCGTTCGAGCAATGCGAGACCTGCGCTGCCGAGTATCACCGCCCAAGTGATCGACGGTTTCATTCCGAGACCAACAGTTGCGCCGTGTGTGGTCCCACGCTCTGGTACGAACCCGGAGGAGCGACTGGAGACGAGGCCCTCGACGCCGCGGCGGGACTACTCCGAGAAGGAAAGATCCTCGCCCTGAGGGGTCTGGGTGGTTTTCATCTTGCCGTCGATGCCACCGATGAGGTGGCCGTCGCTCGGCTTCGAGAACGCAAGCACCGTGAAGCCAAACCGCTTGCGGTCATGGTGGGCTCCCTGGACGAGGCGGCGTCACTGGTCCATATGGACGAGCCCGCCTGCGAGTGGCTCGCCAGACCCGAACGGCCGATCGTTCTCCTTCCGACCCGCGATGATGGGCCGGTTGCACGGTCGGTGGCGCCATCCCTCGATGTCCTGGGTGTGATGCTCGCCTACACCCCGCTCCACCATCTTTTGCTCGAGGCTGTGCAACGCCCACTCGTCATGACGAGCGGCAACCGGAGCGAGGAGCCGATAGCCATCGGGAACCAGGAGGCGAAAGTCCGGCTCGGAGCCATCGCTGACGGCTTCCTGCTCCACGACCGTGAAATCGTGGCCCGCTACGATGACTCGGTCGTTCGCCTGGTGGAGGGTACCCCCGTGTTTCTCCGCAGAGCACGAGGGTTTGCCCCGCTACCCGTAGCATTGCCGGTCGCGAGTCCGGTCCCGTTGCTCGCGGTTGGCCCGCACCTCAAGAACACCTTCACCCTGGTTCATGAACGCACGGCCTACCCCAGCCAGCACATCGGCGATTTGGAAAATCTCGAGACCTTGGAGCACTTCCGTGCGGCGCTCGAACGCATGCGGGTGTTGTTCCGAATCGAGCCTGAGGTGGCGGTGCGCGATCTCCACCCCGGGTATCTGTCCTCCCGTGTGGCGGAGGGCCTCGGACTCGCGCGCGTGATCACGGTGCAGCACCACCATGCCCATGTTGCCGCAGTTCTCGCCGAGCATGGTATGGAAGGACCTGCAATCGGCCTGGCCTACGATGGGACCGGTCTTGGCGACGACGGCTTGGTGTGGGGCGCTGAGGTGCTGGTGGCCGATCTCCTCGGATATCGTCGCCTGGCGCACATGCGGTATGCACCGATGCCCGGCGGAGATCTGGCCGCCCGGACCCCCTGGAGGTGCCTGGCGGGCTATGCCTCGCTCTCTCCCGAGAGCGCAACGCTTCGCCCGACGGGTGACCATATCGGTGCGGAGGAACACCGGGTTGCGTTGCGCCAGATCGAACGCGGCATCAATGCGCCCTTCGCGTCCTCCATGGGCCGCCTCTTCGATGCGGCGGCCGCCGTCCTCGATGTGCGCCATGTCTCCTCCTATGAGGGACAGGCGGCGATGGAGTTGGAAAGTCTGGCCCGCGGGGACACGGCGCATCCTCTGCCCTTCCCCGTCGTGGAGCAGGGAGACGGGTGGATCCTCGATCCGGTTCCCCTGTTGTTGGAACTCGCGGCGAGAAAAGCCACCGGGGAACCGGTCTCGCAACTCGCGGCGGCGTTTCATCAGAGCATCGCAGAGGCAAGCACCGAAGTCGTGAGTCGGATCCGGCAAAGGTCGGGGCTGGACGTTGTGGTATTGAGCGGGGGCACCTTTCAGAATGCCCTTCTGTTCCAGAGACTCCGTGCCCAACTCCTCTGGCGAGGATTCGAAGTTCTCGCTCCGATGCGTCTCGGTCCCAATGATGGAGCCATCAGCCTTGGTCAGGCTGCCGTGGCTGCGGCACAACTCGCCCAGCAGCCCTGATCACACGCGCCACGGAGGTCACCATGTGCCTGGGAATTCCCGGCAGAATCATCGAGTTCAGCGACGACCGTGGCTTGCCCATGGGAGTGGTCGATTTCGGCGGTGTGCGGCGTGAATGCTGTCTTTCGTATGTGGCTGACCAGGTTGGGATCGGCGACTATGTGATCGTGCACGTTGGATTCGCCATTTCGAAGGTGGATGAGGTCGAGGCGAAGCGAACCTTCGAGGTGCTCCGTGAGATGAGTCAACTCGATGAGCTCGACTGGATGCGCGAAGTGGCGGATCAGAGTCTTGCCGCCCTGCAGGGAGACGGTGGCGCAGCATGAAGTACCTCTCGGAATACCGCGACGGGGCCGTCGTGGGGAGTCTGGTCCGACGCATCCGGGAGGCCGCGACCCGAAAATGGACGCTCATGGAGGTATGCGGCGGTCAGACCCATACCATCGTCAAGCAAGGTCTCGATGAGATCCTCGGCGACACCGTGGAGATGATCCACGGCCCGGGTTGCCCGGTCTGTGTGACGCCGCTCGAACAGATCGACAAGGCGTTGGCCCTCGCGGCCCGCCCCGATGTGATCTTCACTTCGTTTGGCGACATGCTGCGCGTCCCTGGGAGCGAGTGCGACCTGCAGCAGGTTCGTGCGCGGGGAGGCAACGTCCGGGTCGTGTATTCCCCTCTGGATGCTCTGGCGCTCGCCCAAGCCAATCCCGATCGGCAGGTCGTGTTCTTCGCCGTTGGATTCGAGACCACGGCACCCGCGAATGCGATGGCGGTCTGGCGGGCAATGGAACTCGGGGTCCAGAATTTCTCCGTGCTGGTATCACACGTCACGGTGCCGCCAGCCATCGCGGCGGTGTTGGACGATCCCGAGAATCGTGTCCAGGGGTTCCTGGCGGCCGGGCACGTGTGCACCGTGATGGGGTGGACCGAGTACGAGCCCCTCGCAGAGCAGCATGGGGTGCCGATCGTGGTCACGGGATTCGAGCCGGTCGATATCGTGGAGGGTATCCACCTCTGCGTCCGCCAACTGGAAGAGGGTCGGCACGAAGTCGAGAATCAGTACGTTCGCTCGGTGAATCGACAGGGGACCGTCCCGGCGCGTTCACTGGTGGAGCAGGTATTCCAACTCGTCGATCGCAAGTGGCGCGGCATCGGCGAGATCCCCATGAGCGGACTCGGCCTCCGACCGGAGTTTGCCGACTTCGACGCGGAGGCCCGCTTCGACCTCCATGACAGGGTGGTCGAGGAGCCGGCCGAGTGCCGTGCGGGAGACGTGCTCAGAGGAAAGATCAAACCGTTCGAATGCGAAGCTTTCGGGAAGACTTGCACCCCCGAACGACCACTCGGTGCGCCGATGGTGAGCAGCGAGGGGGCGTGCGCCGCGTACTACAACTATGGGCGACTCCGCGTCCCGGCCGGCAGCGGACGCTGACATGACCACCCTGTCCGCGGGACCACACTGCCCGGCACCCCTCACCGACCAGGAGCGGGTGCAGCTCGGTCATGGGTCGGGAGGGAAGATGAGTGCCGCTCTCCTCCGAGAACGCTTCCTCCCGCACTTCACCAGCGACATCCTGGCACAACTCGGTGACGCCGCGGTTCTCGATCTCGGTGGCCACCGGATCGCGGTGTCCACGGACACCTTCGTCGTCAGTCCGCTCGAGTTCCCCGGTGGCAACATTGGATCGCTCGCGGTGCATGGCACCGTGAACGATGTGGCGATGATGGGAGGCATTCCTCGATTCCTCACCGCCGGATTCGTGCTCGAGGAAGGGCTGTCCTTCGATCTGCTCGATCGGATCATCGCCACGATGGCCGCGGAGGCGAGCGCCGCAGGTGTCGCCCTGGTGACGGGCGATACCAAGGTCGTCGAGCGTGGCAAGACAGACGGGCTCTTCATCAACACCACGGGCATCGGCATCATGACCCCGGAATTCCGACCTGTGCCCGAAGCCGCCCGACCGGGCGATGTCGTGCTGGTGAGCGGTCCCATCGCACGACATGGCATGGCGGTGATGATCGCCCGCGATGGGCTCGGTTTCGAGGCTGAGATCGTGTCGGATACGGCCTCACTCGTGCCCCTCGTCGCCCTGCTGAGAGACCATTTGGGAGGCGCGGTTCGCGTACTCCGCGATCCAACACGTGGCGGCATGGCGAGTGCGTTGAACGAGATCGCCCAGGCAGCGTCAGTGGGGATCGTCCTCGACGAAGACGCGGTGCCAGTCCCGGACGCCGTGCTGGCGGCGTGTGAGATGCTCGGGCTGGATCCGCTTTATGTGGCGAACGAGGGCGTGTTAGTGGCGTTCGTGGCGGAGGCGCGAGCGGACGACGCCCTGAGCGCGCTCAGGTCACACCCGCTCGGAGCAGGTGCGGTTCGTGTGGGTCGGGTGGTGGCGGAGCACCCCGGCTTGGTGGTGCTCCGAACCAGGATCGGCGGGAACCGGATCGTGGATTTGTTGCCTGGGGATCAACTGCCGCGCATCTGCTGAACGAGGTTTTCCCTACTCATGCGCCGCGAAGGAATCGAACCTTCAACCTACTGATTAAGAGTCAGTTGCTCTGCCAATTGAGCTAGCGGCGCGTTGCTCCCCTACCAAACACAATAGCCCCAAGGGGAATCGAACCCCTATTACCACCTTGAAAGAGTGGTGTCCTAACCGTTAGACGATGGGGCCGGGGTTCGGAGAATAGCGCTAACGGGATTCGAACCCGTGTTCCAGCCTTGAGAGGGCTGTGTCCTAGGCCTCTAGACGATAGCGCCGTCATCATCCCAACCACGCACAGGCCCGGAGGGAATCGAACCCCCAACCCCCGGTTTTGGAGACCGGTGCTCTACCAATTGAGCTACGGACCTACAGGAGCCAGGGTGGCTGACGGGAATCGAACCCGCAACCTCCGGAACCACAATCCGGCGCTCTAACCGATTGAGCTACAACCACCATGTCCCGACGGTCTACCGGACCAACAGGCGAGGTAAGCTAGAGGTCGGCTCAGAGGGGGTCAACCCCTTGCCAGGCCCGGCTTGGATCTTGCTCGACCACCCCTTGAACCCCCTCCACGACGGCGTGCCTCGGCCCCAGCAAACCCGGTCGGGGACCACGCCCGTCGGCAGCATTCGGGGAGCGAATGCCTCGGGCAGGGAAATCTTCGAAGTCCAGTATTGCCAGCATGTTAGTCGCTAACCACAGGCGATGGACACGTCCCGGAACAGAGACTCCCGGGGCCTGACCTCGACCCGAAGCGCTTCTTCTCGGAGGGACTGTATGTTATCTGGCGTTTTTCGTCGGTTCGCCCCCATTGCCATGATCGTTCCTGCGGTGCTCGTGGCAGGATGCCAGAGCGATCTGGCGACTGGTCCCCGGATCGTGAGCGTCGTCGCCAAAGACGGCCTTGGACAATCCGGAATCGTCGGTGCCCTCCTGTCACAACCACTGGTCGTTCGCGCGCAAGATCAAAACGGCGAGCCGGTCTCCGGTGTCGTGATCGCATGGAGTGTGACAAGCGGTGGTGGAGTCATCACACCCAGCCAGACGACCACCGGTTCCAATGGCGAGGCACAGGCAGAACTGCGTCTCGGGAGCACGCTGGGCCAACAGTCGGTCACCGCCACACTTCAAGGCGCACAGCCCGTGACATTCACGGCGACGGCCTCAGCGGCACCGGCCAGTCAGCTCGCCATCTCCAGCGGTGACAACCAAACCGGTACGGTCTTGTCGACTCTCTCCTCACCGGTGGCCGTCAAGGTGACCGATGCGTTCAACAATCCCAAGGCCGGGGTGGTCGTCGTGTTTACGGTGGTGCAAGGAGGAGGAACCCTCTCCAGTGCCACCGCCACCTCCAATGCGAGCGGCATTGCGTCGGTGGGTTGGACGATGGGATCGGCAGCCGGGGCGCAACGCGTGTCGGCAACGGTTGCGGGGATCTCTCCCGTGACCTTCAACGCGACAGCTTCCGCCGGGGCACCAGCGAAAGTGCTGATCCTCGGAGGCACAGGACAATCTGCACCTCCCGGCGCCTTGCTGGGTGATTCGCTGGTGATCAAGGTGACCGATCAGTTCGACAACGCGAGCCCGAATGTCACGGTGAACTGGGTTGCCCTCGGCCTCGCAGGTACCGTCAGTCCGACAAGCGGAAAGACGGACGAGAACGGACGCGCCGCGACCAGCTGGACGCTGGGCGGAACAGGTGGGCCAAAGACGGTTCAAGCCCTCGCAGCCGGACTCCCGGCGGTCAACTTCACCGCCGCGGGCACGATCATCTTTGCGCAGGTCGAAGCCGGTGCCCGGCACAGCTGCGGTCTGGATGAAGGGGGCGTCGCCTACTGCTGGGGGTTCAACGGTGATGGACAGCTCGGCATCGGCGAACCGGCCGGCGGTAGCGGGCCGGTGTTCGCCACGCCTCAGCCGACCGCCGTGGCCGGAAGCCTCACCTTCGGCAGTGCGAGCGGTGGTGGGTTCCACACCTGCATGCTGACCCTGTCCTCCAACCCCTACTGCTGGGGCAAGAACGTGGACGGACGACTGGGTGACGGCACGACGAGCGCCGCCGATGAGCCACAGCATACGAGCGGCGTCAACGTCTACCGCGCGATGAGTTCCGGCGGGAACCATTCGTGTGCGCTCACTCCCGGCGGCCGGGTCTGGTGCTGGGGTTCCAATGCGGAAGGACAGGTGGGGGTGGTCATGGGTGGGATTATCACCAGCGACTCGTTGTCGTTCTCCGATGCCATGCCCGTCATGCCTGGAGTGATCTTCACCTCCGTTGCGGCAGGTGGACTGCACAGTTGTGCCGTCACCAGCGCCGGCGCGGCCTGGTGCTGGGGTTATAACGCCGATGGACAGATTGGTGATGCAACGTTCACCCTGAGAACGTCCCCGGTCCAGGTGCAGAGCGGTCTCCTGAG
>QKDC01000085.1 GCA_003246755.1 Gemmatimonadota bacterium
CCAGTCCGGAGGTATTCCTCGAATGGGATGCGCCCGTACCCGAGCGTGACGACGGCATCTTCGGGATCACGGTTACTCTCCACCCACTCCATCGCCCCGGTAAAATCCTGTTTGGGAGCCCAGGCCTTTGGGACCATCACGAGGCTCAGGAGCATCAGGACTCCTGCTCCGGCTGTCGCGAGTCGTGGTACGGTTGACGGCGGGGCCAACCAACCGCACACGACGAATCCCCCTCGTACCACAATGATGGACGCGAAGCCAACGGCGAAGAAGAAGAACCGGGGCCAGAGGTTGTGCTCGGTCACGATCAGGGCGATACCGGTCAGCACCACCGGACCGAGCATGAGGGCCAAGGCTCGCGGAGCCTCTCGGGCCAGGCTCCCCAACCCGAGCAATACGATGACAAGGGCGACGACCACCGTGACGCCACCACCCGGTAGTGACTCTCCCAATCCACTAAACAGCGTGCGAACGAACCAGCGTCCACTGCTCCAGATCGTGGAGATGCTCCCGCCATCCTCGCTGGTGAACACGCGGGCGACTTGCCCGAGCACGGGGAGATAGAGGAGGAGACTCAGGATCATAGAGGTGCACACGCCAGCCAATGCGGCCCGCAGCGTGCCCCGGTCTCCACCACCAGAAGCGATAAGGAACAGGACAACGGCACCGTGGCTGACGACGATCAGGAGTCCGGTCAGGTGGGTATACACGGCAAGGGCCATCACTCCACCATACGCCAGAACCGTAGATCGTTTCGGCCCGGTGTCCAACATCCGAACGAGCAGTCCGGTGCCGACCAGCGTGAAGAACATCAGGGCGGTGTACCCCCTGGCATTCTGCGAGAACCAGACATGGTGATAGGACACCGCGAGAAAACCCGCTGCGATCAGACCCTCCGTGACCCTACCAACGCTCTTGGCAAACCAATAGACGGCCCACAAACTCGCCATGCCAAACACCATCGCCGGGAGTCGGAGGCCGATCGCCGTCTCACCGAAGATCTGCATCGAGGAGTGCGCCATGAGGGAGTACAGCACGTGGTTGTTCTGGCTGTCGAACAGGGTCACGATCTTCGATGCGGGCAGGGTCGCGTAGCGAACCATCGTTACGATTTCATCCAACCAGAGCCCGTTCCCGAGATCATGGAACCGGAGGAAGGCACCGACCACCAGAATAACTGCGAGCCAGACGCGCTCGTTCCTGCCGTCCGCTGTGCTCACGCGGACTCTCGAGGAAGCAGCACGTCACGGTACCAGCCGAGGGTTTCTTTCAGCGCGTCTTCAAACGCGTATTGCGGCCGCCAACCCAGGCTGGTTCTCGCCTTGGTGCAATCGAGGTACTGTTGGGGAATCTCGTGGACCGCTTCGTTGAGGATGATCGGAGTGAGTTCCGGTTGACCAAGGGCGGCCACGATCCGCCCAACGACATCGAGAACCGAGAGCGGTGTTTCATTACCGAAGTTGAAGGCCTCACCACTGAATCCCTCGCCCGGTAGCCGTTCTGCGAGGTCCATATAAGCCGAGACCGCATCGCGTACGTAGAAGTAGTCCCGAACGAAGCTGCCATCAGACCGGATGACGGGTCGCTCGTTCATGAGCACGGAGCGGATCGTCCCAGGAATCAGTCGGTTGTAGTTGAGATCCCCGCCACCGAACAGGTTCCCACATCGCGTCACGGCGATGGGGAGATCATAGGTGTGAGCAAAACTCAGGGCAATCAGGTCGGCACACGCCTTCGAAGCATCATAGGGGAACCGCCCTTGGAGTGGTGTGTCCTCGCGATACGGAAGCACCGAATGCTCCCCATAGGCCTTGTCGCTCGATGCAACCACGACCCGTTCGATACTCCTGGCGCATTGCCGTACCGCCTCGAGCAGGGTCCAGGTGCCCCGGAGGTTCGACTCGAAGGTGGAGAGCGGTGACCTCGAGGCGGTACCCACGATGGTTTGCGCACCTAGGTGGAAGACCGAATCCACTTCGTATTCGTTCAGCACTCGCAGTACGACCGCATAGTCCTCGAGTTCGCCACGAACGACGACCGATCGTTGCAGCACCCCGTTGCTGACAGCACGACTCTCAGGGACCCAATCCCGCACCAGGCAGATCACGCGGGCACCCTGGTCGAGCAATGCCTCGGCAAGCCAGGAACCCAGCAGCCCCGTGGCTCCGCTGATGAATACGGATCGGTCCTGCCAGAAATCCTTCATCGCCACACCTTCCATGGTGCATTCCCCTCCGCCCACAAGGCCTCGAGCAGTTGCCTCTCTCGGAGTGTGTCCATTGGCTGCCAGAAGCCTTCATGACGATGGGCCATCAACTGCCCGTCGGCCGCCAGGCGCTCAAGAGGGTCACGCTCCAGGATCGTGTCATCGGAATCGAGGTACTCGAACACACCCGGCTCGAATACGAAGAAGCCTCCATTGATCCACCCGGCATCGCTTTGGGGTTTCTCCGAGAACTCTCGCACCTGATTGTCCTCGAGGACCAGCGAGCCAAACCGTGCGGGTGGGCGCACGGCGGTCACCGTGGCGAGCCGCCCGTGGCTCCGATGAAAGGCCGCGAGGGCTCCCAAATCGAGGTCAGCGAGTCCGTCGCCGTAGGTTGCCATGAAGGGGCCACTGTCCAGCCACTGGGCGAGGCGCCGGATCCGCCCTCCGGTCATCGTGTTCAAGCCCGTATCCATGACACTGCCCTTCCAATCCGGCGCGGCTCCATTGACGACGTCAACCTTGCCACTGGCCAGATCGACGGTGAAATCACTCGACAAATGAAAGAGGTTCCGAAAGTACTCCTTGATCATCTCGCCCTTATAGCCACAGGCGACGAGGAACTCCCGGTAGCCCTGTGCCGCATAGAGTTGCATGATGTGCCAAAGCATGGGCCGGCCACCGATTTCCACCATCGGTTTCGGCCTCGTCCCGCTTTCTTCCATGATGCGGGTGCCCTTCCCACCCGCGAGGATCACGGTCTTCATCTCAGACGATCCTCGGTTCCGGGATTGGAATGATGAAACGCCCTCCACGCCGAACGTACTCGTCCTGCTGGCGCATGATCTCGTCCGAGAAATTCCACGGCAGAATGACGAGGAAGTCCGGCTGACGCTCGAGGACCGTTTCGACGGGTAGCACCGGAACGTGTACTCCGGGAAGGAGGCGACCCACCTTGAGCGGGTTTCGGTCGACCGTCCATGGAAGCAGATCGGGCCCGATCCCACAGAAGTTGAGCAAGGTGCTACTCTTGGCGGGAGCACCATAGCCGGCAACCACCCGGCCATTACTCACGAGGCCCTGGATCAACCCGCGGAAGGAGTCTCGGTGGGCACGCACCTCGACGGCGAACTTCTCGAGCCGAACCCCAAGGGCCGACCCTTCGAGTCGTTCTTGTCGAGCCATCCGAACGACTTCCGGATCATGGCCCTGGCCACCATCGGTGGCGGCATACAGTCTCAGCGAACCTCCATGAATGGCGACTCGATCGATCCGGACTGCTCGCAGCCCCGCCGCAGTACACAAACGGAGTAGGGCGGAGACCGAGAAGTACGACAAGTGTTCGTGGTACACGGTGTCGTATTCCAGCGAATCCAACATATCAGCGAGATAGGGCACTTCGACGACCGCGAGCCCTTCTGCGGTCAGGAGAGAGCCCATTCCGGTCAGAAAATCGACCGGGTCATCGATATGGGCGAGGACGTTATTCCCAATCACGGACATCACCCGCCCATATGTCTTGCGGAGTCGCAATGCCTCCTGATGACTGAAGAACACGGATTCTGTCGGGATTCCAGTGGCCTGGGCCAGTGCGGCGATATTCTCGGCGGGCTCGATCCCGATAACGCGTACGCCGGCGCGCCCAAAGCAGGCAAGTAAACTCCCATCGTTGCTTGCTACTTCCATGACCAGGTGTTCTTGACCGAGCCGCAGCATCCGGATGAGTTGGTCGGCGTACTCGCGGTTGTGAACGGCAATGGTATCGGAGGTGCCCGTCACGTAGGGGT
>QKDC01000186.1 GCA_003246755.1 Gemmatimonadota bacterium
AACCACATTCAGAACCAAACTGCCCTGACTCACCCAACATTTGTGTGCGGTACGAACACAACGAGACCAGAGCCACGCTCCAGATCCCGATGAACCCGCCCCACACTGACTTGTGACGAACTGTGCTGGCCGAATGACAGCCGGTGCAAGATACGGTGCCATTCAGGTGTGGTCAAGACGCAACTGCCCATCCTGTAGGACCTTGCACCACCGAGAGCACTCCAGAAATCCCCTCGGCCCCATCCGACGCATCCTTGCTACATGCGAGACTTTGCCGCAAGGATCTGTTGTCCGTCGATGCCCGCCAATCTAGTAGAAAGTCAAGTCCGGGGATGTGACGCGCGTCACTCCTCCGGTGCTTGGGGCCAGGCATTTCTGACGGCCGCCGCAATTCGATCGTAAGTTGTTTCCCCATAAGGGTTAAGCTTTGTGTCCCGCCAGTCGATCCTCCCCGAGGTGTTGATGACGTAGACCCCCAACCCTCGCTGACCGACCCCGAACATTCGCCGAACCCGCCCCGATGGATCGCTGAGCACCTTGTACGGAAGACCGAGATTGTTCGCCATGGCGACACCGGCCTCAGGGTTCAGAGGGGTCACGGCGGCAACGACCACGTCTCCGACGAAAAGGCTCTCGAAGCGGGTGGCGAAGGACCGGAGCAGTTGGACAGACGCACTGTCCGTTGGCTGAGGCGAGAACGCCAGCACGACGACTCGGCCAAGCTCGGCACGGAGCGCGAAAGGTTGATCCTCCGGCCCCGGACCTTCGGCACGGACGTAGGGCAAAACAAATGCCGGAGCCGTGCTGCCAGGGAGGGGATCCCCCATGGTGAAAGCGCGAACCGGCTCCTGGGCCAACAAACCGGCCGGGAACACCACCACTCCGAAGGCAAGGGAATTGACCACCCAATGGATCGTGTGTTTTCTCACGGAGCCACCACGTTGCGCAATGCGGCAATGAGATCCTGCTCTGCACCGTAGCCGGAATAGGCCACAATCCCCTCCGAGTCGATGATCGTTATGAGCGATGTCCCCAAGACATCATAGGCCCGGACCAGCTCACCCTCGTCGTCCCACAAGGTGACGAACGGCGGGTGATGCTCGTCCAAATAGGCCCGCACCTGTTCTTTGGTCTGGCTGACCGTCACGTTGACACCAAGGAAGGTGACGCGGTCGCCATACAGTTCGGCCGCAGCCCGAAGTCTCGGGAGAAGCACCTCGCAGAGGGGGCACCACGTGGCCCAGAACTCCAGGAGGATCGGACGCTGACCGATCATGGCTCCCAAATCGACGGGCTCGCCGTCCAGGTTCTGGATGGTCAAGGCTGGTGCCGGTGTCCCGATCGGCAGACCCTGCGCTTCTCCTGCCCTCACGGTGGCGGAACACGCGATCACGGCCCCGGTGAAAAGCAGGACCCAGCCTCTTGGCGAGCCCCTCACCTCAACGCCCCCGGAACGGTTCGCTGGCGTGTCGGTCCTGAAGCAGCGAGTTCGGATCCATAGGTACGGTCCACGTAGTCTTCGAGAATCTTCAGAAAACTCGGCACGATCGTATCACCCTTCAGCGTAACGGTCAGCTCACCGTCCACGTACACAGGAGCCTTGGGGTCCTCGGCGGTGCCCGGAAGAGAAATCCCGATGTTCGCGTGCTTCGACTCCCCCGGCCCGTTCACCACACACCCCATCACCGCGACCTGCATCGCTTCCACGCCTGGCCTGTTGTCCCGCCACTCGGGCATCCGCTTCCGGAGATACGCCTCGATCTGTTCCGCCATCTCCTGAAAGAACGTACTCGTCGTTCGACCGCAGCCGGGGCAACTCGTGACCTGAGGTACGAAGTTCCGAAGGCCCAACGATTGGAGGACCTGCTGCCCGACGCGCACTTCCTCGGTGCGGTCACCTCCGGGTGCGGGAGTGAGTGACACCCTGATGGTATCTCCGATCCCTTCCTGGAGCAGGATCGAGAGCGCCGCGGTGGACGCAACCACCCCTTTCATCCCGAGACCCGCTTCGGTGAGGCCAAGGTGGAGGGGGTAGTCGTTCCCGCGCGCAAGCAGGCGATAGACGTCCAGAAGATCAGGGACCGCAGAGACTTTGGCGGAGAGGATGATCCGATCGCCGGGCAACCCACACGACTCGGCGAATTGCGCCGAACGGACGGCGCTTTCCACCATCGCTTCGATCGTGACCTCCCGGGCAGCACGCGGTTCCGCGCTCATGGCATTGGCATCCATGAGCGTGGTGAGGAGTTGCTGATCGAGGGACCCCCAGTTCACACCGATGCGGACCGGCTTGTTCCATTCGAGCGCACACTCGATGATGGCGCGGAAGTGCTCATCGTGGCGCTTCCCTCCGACATTCCCCGGGTTGATTCGATACTTCGCCAAGGCTTTGGCGCATTCCGGGTAGCGCGTGAGCAGCAGGTGGCCGTTGTAGTGGAAGTCTCCGACGATCGGGGCGGAGACCCCCATCGCGGCAAGACGAGCGACGATGTCGGGAACGGCCTGTGCCGCTGCATCGTTGTTCACGGTGAGACGGACCAGTTCACTCCCCGCGCCGGCGAGGTCCGCGACCTGCCGCACCGTCGCGGGCACGTCGGCGGTGTCGGTATTGGTCATCGATTGAACGACGATTGGATGGCCGGACCCAATGGGAACGGATCCGACCCACACTGTCACGCTCCGGCGGCGAGCGGCAATCATGCGGCCAACGTGAAGGAGCGTGGACCACGGGGCGGCGGTGTCATGGCCTTCTCGGAACGTCCCTCTGGCAAAGCGTCGCGATACGCGCCTGGAACCCCCTCAGGCCAGCCCCAATGAACCGACCAAGCGCTCCCAGGCAATTGCGTCTACTTTTCCTTCATCCCGGATCGGTGACAGGACGGCCATGATCTCTGGGCGCGTCCCGGCTATCTTGCGATCTCGGAGTTCACTGACCATTCTGGCAAACCGATGTTCATACTCATCCCGGTCGAGTTGTCCGGTGTCCCGCATCTCGCAGATCTTGCGGAGTTCCGCGGCAACGCGCTCAGGGGCGATGGGGGTCAATGGTGAATCTGACACGACACTGCCTCTTTCTCTTTGAAGGTGGCCAGTCGGTAGGACGCGGGTCCCATCCGGCCCAATCGAGGAATAATGTCATCCCCCCTTCTCGAGAGGTAGTGCCCAATACCATGCGCGCACCAATCATCCGTAACTTCGTAACGACGATCATCGCCCTCGCAACCCTGGCGACCCCGATGCTCGAGGCCCAGCAGGGGCCCTTCCAGCAGCAAAGTGGACAGGGATCCTCGGTCACTGTTCCCGATGCCTTCTGGATCGGTGGAGCGCTCTTTCTTGGTGTGATGCTCGACAGCGAGGTTCGGGGTTGGGTTCAGGACGGTCGCGGTGGGTTCACCGACGGGGTGGCAGACCTCGGCAACACGTTCGGCTCCCTCAGGCTGGTCATTCCCGCCCTCGGTGCGACCTGGCTCGGGGCCGAGGCCCTCAAGAGCAGAGGGACGGCCAATACCGTGGGCCATGCGCTCCTCAGTGCCGGAGTGAGTGGCGCCATCAACATCAGTCTCAAGGCGCTCGTGGGTCGCATTCGGCCCGACGAGAACCTGGGACCAGATGGTTTCCGTCCGTTCCGGATCAAGGACTCCTCCTTCCCTTCCGGACACACGGCGCTCGCATTCAGCCTGGCCACCTCCTTCGCCCGTGCAACCCCCGATCATCTGAGCGATGTGCTGTTCTATGGACTCGCCACAACGACCGGTTTCGCTCGCATGAACGACGACCGGCACTGGTTCTCAGACGTCCTTGGGGGGGCGATCATCGGAACCCTCTCGGCACGCCTGATCACCCCCTCGAAAAACGGAGGACCCTCCCTCAGCGCCACCCCTGGAGGCATGGGAATCCGGTTCGAGTTCTAGTCGCTGGTCACGAAGAAGAAGCGCCCGCGGATGTGAGGTCCGCG
>QKDC01000081.1 GCA_003246755.1 Gemmatimonadota bacterium
AAAGGTGGCGAGGATCAGCATCCCCAATCTTCCCGCGCGCGATCCCCAGGCAGCACGGATTGCCGTGCGAACGGAACCTCTCATTGGTACCGAACCCTCGGATCGATGAGCATATACCCGACGTCGGTGATGACCGTGCCCACGATGACCAGGGCACTTGCCAGCATCGCCGTCCCCATCAACAGGGGATAATCTCTTGCCGCGATGGCTTCCGCGGTGAGCGATCCGAGGCCTGGCCAGTTGAACACGTACTCGACGAACACTGACCCCGTGACCAGGATCGGCAGCCACAGCCCGAAGAGGGTGAGGATGGGAGAAAGTGCGTTGGGCCATGCATGGCGCCATATCACCCGGCGTTCGGAGAGCCCCCGTGCGCGCGCGGCCCGGATGAAGTCCAGCCGAAGCACTTGGAGCATCGCGGTACGTTGGTATCTCATCGTGCCCGCAAGTGTCACAACACTGAGCGTCACGGCGGGCAGAATGAGGTGGCGGAGCACATCGATGGTGCGGGTCATGACTCCTGCGTCAGCGGGAAGCAAGGGGTCGGTCATCTGCGCTGCAGGGAGGAGATGCCAGCGCAGGCTGACCATGGAGATGAGAACCAGGCCGAGCCAGAAGGAGGGCATGGAATAGCCTGCGAGGGAGAGTCCCGTGAGCCAGCGATCGATCCGTTGGCCGCGATGCTTCGCCTGCAGCACCCCCAGCCAGAGCCCCAAGGTGAAGTTGATGAGGAGAACGGTTCCCCCAAGGAGGAGCGTGGGGGGGAGTCGACTGGCGATCAGGCTGCCGACACTCTCGGGATAATGCGCGATCGAAATTCCAAACTCGCCACGGCCGACACCCGCGACCCAGTCAGCAAGCTGGCCGGCCATGGGTCGATCGAGTCCAAAGCGACGGCGGAGGAGGGTCTCTTCTTCGGCCGACAAGGGGATGTCACCCTCCAGCCGTGCGAGGGGATCGCCGGGGACCACCCGCATGACCAGGAAGAGGAGGAGGAGGCTTGCGGCGAAGGTTAACGCGGCCTGGCCGAGTCGCCTGAGAAGCCAGCCGCCCACGCTAGCGTGGTGGAGAAGACATGTCGCGGGGGAGTTGCCGACCCGGGGTGACCCGCCAGCGCCACATCGAGGCCCACCAGGACTCAGGTTGGATGATGACGTTGCCGTATCGGCGGTGGACCGCCGCGGCACTCGCCGGGGCGTAGAGGAAGATGGCTGGCGCGTCGGCGTTGATGGTCCGTATCACGTCCTGCCAACTCCGTCGTGGGTTCCTGCGATCCGCGATGGCGACTTCCAGCAGGGAATCCACCGCTGGGTTGCAGTATTGTCCGACGTTCGACCCAGCTCGGCCGCCGCAAGACCAGCTCTGGACCAGGCCCGAAGGACTGGGATCCATGATGGCGGACGAGAAGTCGATATCGAACTCTCCCTTGGTTCGCCGTTCGTACCACACAGGGCCATCGAGTCGTACGAGTTCGATCTGCACGCCGATCTGCCGCAAGTACTCTTGGGCCTGCGCGGCGAGGAGTGCCCTCACCGCACTCGTACCGGGGAAATTCAACCGCAGTGAGAGCCGCTCGCCGTTGCGGTCCAGGATGCCGTCGCCGTCCGTGTCCCTCCAGCCACGTCGTGCCAGCAGTTGGCTCGCGGCGGAGGGGTCGTAGCGTGAGGCACGCTGTGTGGGATCTCGAATCCAATGGAGTTGCGCGACCGGTCCCTCCGCCACGGCGCCGTAGTCCCCGAACGTGGCTCGGATCATCTGCTGGCGGTCCATTGCCATTGCCAGAGCCCGGCGCACATCGACGTCAGAGAGGATGGGGTGCGGAATCAGTCTGTTGCCGTAGGCCCGCTGGTTGAAGAGGAGATATCCCACCGTGAAGGTTGGAACGGCAACGACCCGATAATCATCGCGCGCGGCCACCCGCCGGACATTGCTGATCGGCGTGATGTTTTCCAGGGCGTCGCCCGTGCCGTCGAGAATGAGATTCAACTGCGCTTCGGGATCCCGTGCGAGGAGAAAGACCACACGATCGACCTTCGGCTCTCCGAGAAAGAAATCTGGAACAGCAGCGAGCTCGAGCAACCGTCCCGACTCCCGCCTGACCCAGCGGTAGGGGCCATTCCCGATGGGGGCACGCGCGTAGGCGGAGGTTCCCACTCGCTCTGCAGGTATGGTATCGAGGAGATGTGCGGGGAGTGGGTGAACATGCCACACGGCGTCATAGAGCTGTTCCCCGTACACTTTCGTGAAAGCAACCTCTACCCGGTAATCTCCCACCGCGACGACGGACTGCACATTGCGGAGCAGGACCGCGCGTTGGGGGTCAATGTTCCGGTCTCGGGCTCGGGTGAAGGCGAAGACGACGTCTCCCGCTGTGACGGGGACGCCGTCATGCCACCGGGCTCGTTGGTCGAGATCAAAGACCAGTGTCAGCGAATCGCGGCGGTGGAACCGGGCCAGCTCGGGAGTGAAGCCGCGATCTCCAGCGGTCACGAGTCCTGGACCGAGCCTGAGCAGCCTGAGGAAGAGAAGGTCGGCAACATCCTGATTCGCTTTGCCACCCTGGAGGCTGGGGATGGGTAATGTCGCTTCCTGACCCACCACGATGACCGCGGTTCCGTGGTCGGGCGGCCGTTGACCGTCTCCGGGCGAGACTCGCAGGAATGCGAACAGCGCCAGGACGACAAGAGACCGGCGCATGGGAACTCCTCTCGGCATCAGGGATAGTGGTACAAACATAGGAACCTCGGCCCGCAGGCGCATGGCTCTCAGCGTTCCCAGGTCCAGGCCTCCGAGCGAAATTGCCCACCGCGTCCTGTTGCCTGTGACAGGATCTTCTCCACCGGGGCTTCGGTCCATGTGGTGGTCCAGGCCGCCGCGGCCTGCATGATTGCATCCGCCGCATCATCGAAGGTCACCTGGCGATCGAGGATGGCGCTGAGCGGCGCCTCGGGTGCCCGTTCGGGTGATTCGCCCGCCAGCGCATGTACCGGAGCCTGGTCGTCCTCCAGGAGCAGCGAGCCATGCTGGAGTAAGGCTCCGCGATCCCTCAGTTGTGCGCTCCCGAGCACCTTGCGTTCCCCGACCAGGATCTCTCCACCCACCGGCGAGGCGAAACAGGCGCCATCGTTGGGGGACGGGGTTCGCCTGGGGGCTGGTGCGAGGTGAGCGTCCGCGCCGAGAGTGGAGACGGCAGAGAGTAACATGCGGTGCACGCGTTCGTAGGCGACGGGGAGTGAACCGAACGAGTTGGGGGCGGCCACCGCATAGGTGAGTTCTCGGGCATGCCACACCATGCGTCCACCGGTGGGCCGGCGCACGCAGTCGAGTCCGAGAGATTCGATCCGATCGCGACCATATCGGCGAAGGACCGGTTCGTGTCGGCCAAACGAGAGACAGAAGGGATCCCACCGGTAGAGACGAAGAATGTGTACGCCCTGGGCGGCGGCCCAGTCGTGAAGGGTGCAATCGATGGCCATGTTGAGCCACCCCGGTCGGGGTGACCGGTCGACCCACAGCCACCATCGGGTCACCTGCTCAATCGTCGTAGGCCTCGATCGGGGGGCAGACACAGACCAGGTTCCGGTCGCCATACGCGCCATCGATGCGACCGACCGTCGGCCATGACTTGTACTCCCGCGTTGCGTGTGTGGGGAAGACCGCACGTTGTCTGCTGTACGGCCGGTCCCATTCGTCTTGGGTGATCGCATACTGGGTATGCGGTGCGTTGGTCAGCAGGTTGTTACCCCGCGGATGGCGGCCCTCTTCGATCTCCCGGATCTCCTCCCGGATGGCCAGCATGGCTTCCACGAACCGATCGAGTTCTTCGCGTGACTCGCTCTCGGTTGGTTCGACCATGAGAGTGCCTGCTACCGGGAAGGACACGGTGGGGGGATGAAAGCCGTAGTCGATGAGGCGCTTCGCCACATCTTCGACGTCGACTTCGGCCGTCGTCTTGAAAGGTCGGATATCGAGAATGCATTCATGCCCGATGAACCCGCCAGGGCCACTGTAGAGGACCGGGAATTCATGGCGGAGGCGTCGAGCGATGTAATTGGCGTTCAGGATGGCCGTCTGGGTCGCCCGGGTGAGACCTTCGGGTCCCATCATCCGGATGTAGGCCCAGGAAATCGGGAGGATCGAGGGACTCCCCCACGGTGCCGCCGAGATGGTGCCTGAACTCTTCGCGTGTCCCAGGGCCACCACCGGATGATCGGGTAGGAAAGGCACCAGGTGCTCTGCCACGCCGATGGGCCCCATTCCCGGTCCCCCTCCCCCATGAGGGATGCAAAAGGTCTTGTGCAGGTTGAGGTGGCAGACATCGGCGCCCATGTCCCCCGGTCGGCACAAGCCAACCTGGGCATTGAGGTTGGCGCCGTCCATGTAGACCTGCCCGCCGTGCTCGTGCACGATCGCACAGATCTCACGGATACCGGCCTCGAATACCCCGTGCGTCGAGGGATAGGTGACCATCAAAGCCGCGAGAGACTCTCGGTGCTCGGACGCTCGTGCTCTGAGGTCTGCGATGTCGATATTGCCGTCGTCATCCGTCTTGACGACGACGACCTTGAGGCCCGCCATGATGGCACTGGCTGGGTTGGTTCCGTGTGCCGACTGTGGGATGAGGCAGACCGTTCGCTTGGCATCGCCCCGTGCCCGGTGATAAGCACGGATCGCGAGGAGCCCTGCGAATTCGCCCTGGGATCCGGCATTGGGCTGAAGCGAGATCGCCTTGAACCCCGTGATCTCGGCAAGCCACCGCTCGAGGTCCTCGAACAAGACCTGATAACCAGCGGCCTGATCGCGCGGGGCGAATGGGTGAATGTCGCCGAACTCAGGCCAGGTGACGGGGATCATCTCGCTCGTCGCATTGAGCTTCATCGTGCACGAACCCAGGGGGATCATGGCCGAGGTGAGTGAAAGATCCCGGCTCTCGAGTCGATGCAAGTACCTCAGCATCTCCGTTTCGCTGCGGTAGAGACGAAAGACGGGATGCGTGAGGTAGGGTGAAGTGCGCTTCAAGGAATCGGGGATCGGCGAAGGAGTTCCGCCTTCGCGCCCCGCCGCTTCCCCGTCGAGACTGAAAATCGCCACGAGGTCGGCGAAGTCCCGCTCGGTGACGGTTTCATCGAGTGTGATTCCGAGGCGGGTGTCCGAGAGGATTCGGAGATTGATGGCCCGTTCTCTGGCGGCCCCCTGGATCCGGGTGACGGTTCCAGGATCCGTGTCGATGGTGATCGTATCGAAGAAGTGCTCATGCACGAGGGCATACCCCATCCCGCGCAGGGCTTTTGCCAAGGCTCTGGTGCGGTCATGCACCCGCCGGGCGATCGCTTGGATACCCTCCGGCCCATGATAGACCGCGTACATTCCCGCGATCACCGCCAAGAGGACTTGGGCGGTGCACACGTTACTGGTGGCCCGTTCGCGTCGGATGTGCTGTTCCCGAGTCTGCAGCGCCATACGGAGCGCCGGCCGCCCGTTGCTGTCCTGGGAGACCCCGATCAGTCGTCCTGGGAGATTGCGTTTGTACTCCTCCCGGGTCGCGAAGAAGGCGGCGTGCGGACCGCCATAGCCCAACGGGACACCGAATCGCTGTGAGTTCCCGACCACGACATCGGCGCCCCATTCCCCCGGCGGGACGAGCAGCGCCAACGCGAGGAGGTCGGTGGCAACGGTCACGACCACCTTGGCGGCTCTGGCCCGACCGACGAGGTCGCGATGATCGGTGATCCCACCCTCGGTGCCGGGGTATTGCAGCAACATCCCGATCGTTCCCTCCTCGAGATCGAAATCGGAGGGATCGGAGATCCTGACTGTGACACCTCGTGCCTCACACCGCGTGCGAAGCACGGCAATGGTCTGCGGGTGGCATTGGATGTCGACGAGGTAGACCGGGGCTGCGGTCTTGGGTGCTACGGACAGGGTGAGACTCATGGCTTCTGCCGCCGCGGTTCCCTCATCGAGCAGGGAGGCGTTCGCAACGGGCAGGCCGGTGAGATCGGCGATCATCGTCTGGAAGTTGAGAAGAGCCTCGAGGCGTCCTTGAGCAATTTCGGGCTGGTACGGCGTGTACGCCGTGTACCAACCAGGGCTCTCCAGTACGTTGCGCAGAATCACCGGTGGAGTCTGACAGTTCGCGTACCCCATTCCGATGTACGACCGATAGCGCTCGTTGCGTCCCGCGAGAGTTCGAAGCGCGTCGAGGGCTTCCGACTCGGAGAGGGCTGAGGGCAGGTCCAAGGCCCGGCGCAAACGGATGGAGTCCGGCACCACGGCGTCCATCATGGCGTCCATGGTATCGAAACCCAGGGTTTCGAGCATTGCGGCGGCATCATTGGGTCGCGGACCGAGATGGCGATCCGCGAATGTCGTGGCGGGCAGAGGGTTGCTCATGTGCGATACGGCTCCAGCTGGTCGAAATCAAACGTGAAAATGCCCCGGGAGGGGTTCCCGGGGCATTCGACAGTTCCGGGTGTTGCCTCCGGTCTCATTCGCCGATGTGGGCCCGATAGTCGTCCGGGCTCATCAGCCCTTCCAGGTCGGAGGGGTTGTCGACCTGGAGTCGAATCATCCACCCCGCTCCATAGGGATCCGTGTTCACCAGTGCCGGATCGGCGTCCAGGTCGCCGTTGATCTCCACCACTTCTCCCGCAACCGGAGCGTAGAGGTCGGCGACTGCCTTCACGGCTTCGATGGTTCCAAAGGCCTGGTGGGCTTCGAAGGTATCACCCGGGCTTGGCAGATTCAGGAACACCACATCACCAAGCTCCCCTTGGGCGTAATCGGTCACCCCGATGTTGACGACATCCGGGTCATCCGTCAGTTGCACGTACTCGTGATCGTTTGTGTACCGGAGATCGTCAGGAACGTTTGACACCGTTGACTCCCTTGGTGATCGGGCGGCTTGAGGATAGGCTCCCCTTGGGCTTGGGTCAAGCCGCGGACGCGGCCATCAGGATTTGGTTCCAGGCCTCCCGAGTTCTCCGCTGGAGGGTACTGAAGTCCCCGTCGTTTTCGATGATGATGTGACTGGCCTCGCGCTTCTCATCGCTGGGCTGCTGCCAGGTCATCAGACGATCGGCGTCTTCTTCGCTGATGCCCCGAAAGCGCATCAGACGTGAGCGTCGCACCTCCGCCGGGGCGTCGACCAGGACAATGAGATCGAAGGTCGAGGGATCGGTCGCCTCGAACAACAGGGGGATGTCGTGAACGATGACCTTCGCACCGGCGCGGCGCGCGGTGGCCTCGAGCGCCTCTCGCTGCCCGGCGACCGCAGGGTGAATCAAACGGTTGAGGTCTCGACGGGCGTCCGCATCCTCCAGCACGATCCGTCGGAGGACCTCTCGGTCGAGGGTGCCCTCGCCGGTCAAGATCGTCTTTCCGAAGCGTGCAAGCAGTGCTTGGAACACGGGAGTACCCGGTTGCTGGAGATCGCGGACGATCTGATCGGCATCCGTGACGACCGCCCCCCACTGGGCGAACAACTTGGCCACCGAGGATTTGCCCGCGGCGATGTTGCCTGTCAACCCCACGATGAGCACTGTGGTTTAGCCGTTTCGCTGCGTCAAAGCAGTGCAGTTTGGTCTGCGTCGGGGCGGGGCACGCGGTGACAGTGGCGGCATCGTGCCTCATACGCCTCGTGACCACCGACCTGGATGGTCGGCGCGTCGTACGGAGCGGGCCGGCCGTCCACGAGTCGCTGATTCCGGCAGGCGAGTTCGCCGCACACCATGCAGATGGCGCGGAGTTTGTCGACCATTTCGGCCACGGCCATCAACTCCGCCATGGGTCCAAATGGTTCTCCGCGAAAGTCCGTATCCGTGCCCGCCAGGATGATGCGTACCCCTCGATTTGCGAGGGTCGTGACCACATCGACGATTCCCACATCGAGGAACTGCGCCTCATCGATCGCCACGATTTCGGTCTCTGGACGGACCAGAGCCATCAGCTCGGTGGGGCTGGAGATCGGCGTTGCCTCGAAACTCTGGCCGTCATGACTCGAGACCCGCTGCATCCCTCCGTAGCGCTCGTCAAGGTGGGACTTGAAAGCTTGGACGTTTCGCCGAGCAATCAGGGCGCGGCGTACTCGGCGGCTGAGTTCCTCGCTTTTTCCGCTGAACATCACCCCGGCGATGACTTCAATGGACCCCGACCTCGTGCCGTGGTACATGGGACTCTCTCACCTGACATGCGGATTAGGAAACGGCCGTCGATTCGAGCATAGCCGGAGGATCGGGCCGGGGCAAGCGGGAACCCACGGAACTTGCGGGTTTGGGCCCGGTAACCCAACTTTGGGCCGCTTGCGCCAGGCGGCGCAATCTGTGGTCCACCCCAACCTCAAGGAGTCCGGAGTGAATAAACAAGAGATGGTAGAAGCGGTCGCCAAGCAGCTCGACACGTCCAAGGCCCAGGCCGGCGACATCGTCAACGTTCTGTTCGGGTCCGGTGGCATCATCGCGAAGGAACTGAAGAAGGGTGGCAGTGTTCAGCTGACTGGATTCGGGAGCTTCGTGACGCGGAAGCGCGCCGCTCGCACGGGTCGGAACCCGCAGACCGGCAAGGCGATCAAGATCAAGGCGTCGATCGTGCCCGCGTTCCGCGCTGGCAAGGCCCTGAAGGATGCGGTCAATCGTCGCTAGTTGAGAGGTACCGCCTTGGGTAACTAAACGGGCCACCCCGCTGGGTGGCCCGTCGGCGTTCTATTCCCTGGGCCCCCGAGGAGGGGACGACCTCCCCTTCGCGGGTCGACTACGTGGCGTATCGATCCGCGCGACGATCCTCCGCTTGCGGACGACCCGCCCGGTCATCGCCTGCGCAATGCGCTCCGCCTCATCGGCCGGAACCTCGACCAGGGAATAGGTTTCGCGCAGCTCGATCTTTCCGATGTGACTCCGCTCGACACGGAGCTCATTCGCGAGGAGTCCAACGATGTCGTTCGGCCCAGCCTCATCCTTGCGACCGATCCCCACCCACAGTCGCGTCACCCCCGTTGGGGCAGGGGCACTGGCCACCCGTGCTGGTTTCTTCTCGTCAGCCCACAGGGCGTAGATCGCCGCCGCAACGGCAGAGGGCTCATAGTCCTCGAACAATGGCCCCAGGGTGAGAAAGCCCTGGGCAAGCCCTTCCTCACCGCCGCGGAGAACCCGTTCGACCATGGCACGGCGGCGGGCCGCCCGGCCTGTCGCGGCATCGAGTTCGCTCGGCATCGTGATCGGCTCCCGAGGTGATGCGAGGCGTCGGACGTAGCGCTCCGTCCCCGGGGGGACCAACAGCACGACGGAACCCAGCTCGAGCAGTTCCTGCAGCCGATGCGGCGTGGGTGGATCAAATGCAATGATGAGAGAGGAGGGGCCGGGGGTTCCTGAGGTCACTTCGACGGGGACGCCCAGGCCCGTCGTCGCCCCCTGGATCGCACGATGGTGAGACGTGTCCGCAGTCCATACGGCAAGGGACTTCGGGTCGAGCACTTCCGCGAGTTCCCCCAGGATACCTGTCCGCCTGAACCACGGGACAGAGACGGTCCGGACGGGGCCCAGCGGCGTCGTCCCGCTGCCAACCTCGACGGACATCGCCCGCCAGGCGTACCGCTCGACGACCGCCCGCATCTCCTCGGCTGAGGACGTGACCACAACCCGCTGCGCTTCCCGATCCAGTTCGGACATGATCTCGACGAGGTACGCATCGTCATCCCACTGCTCAGGCCAGGCGAGCAGAACGGACGAAATGGAATCGGAAGTCAGCAACGATCTCCGTCGCAGATCGAGCGCCGTCGCAGGGCTCAGAACCAGGAAGTTGGGACGGGGACGGTCGCTGGCGTGAAACCGACGAGACGCTTGTCCCGGTCCCAACGCGAGGAGGGGCCGGAGGACCGAGTCCGGGTCGAGAGTGTCCAGGAGATAGGCCCACTCCGGGAGGCTCTCGGAGGGTGAGAGCACGAGGGTGATCCCGTCCGGAGCCTCGGCCCGGGCCCCACAGAGTGCGGCCAAAATCGGGGCGAGGTACGCCGGGGTAGGGGGGACCGTGGCGACGAGGTTCTGGCCCCGGGCGACCGGGGGAATCGACATCCGGACGAAGGCGTCGTCCGAAGCCCACCCGAGCGAGTCGAGTCGAGCACCTGCGGACGCATCGAGATGAAGGTCGGTGTAGGACATGGCAACCACGAAGCTACGCGTGATGGTCAACGAGGCCAAGGTCAACGCGAGCATTGACTTCACTCCGGCGGCGGGGAACCTTTCCCCCTCCAGCACGGATTTCTCGCCATCCCTCACTAAACCGACCGATGCCTGACCCTCTCTCGCCAAACCTCCGGTATCTCTCTTCCTCGGCCACGGTCGCGATCAGCACGGAAGCCAAGCGTCGAAAAGCCGCCGGGGAGGACGTCATCGACCTTGGAGCGGGTGAGCCCGACTTCGCCACTCCGGGTCCGGTGTGTCAGGCCGGCATCGAGGCCATCAATGCCGGCAAGACGGGCTACCCACCGAACGCCGGTGTCGCCGAATTGCGGAGGGCAATCGCGACGAACTTGTCGGAGTTGTCCGATGGCCGCCCGGTTGATCCCGATCGCATTGTCGTGAGCACCGGGTCGAAGCAGGCGCTGTTTAATACGTGCTTCGCCCTCTTTGGGCCCAAGGACAAGGTGCTGATCCCCTCCCCGGCGTGGGTGTCATACCCGCAAATCGTCCATTTGGCGCGTGCGGAACCGGTGCCCGTCATGGGTGACGAGGAGTGGGGATTGAAGGTGGGGGTCTCGGATCTGGATGCGCAGGCGGATGGATTGGCACGAGGTCTGATTCTCTGCTCGCCCTGCAATCCGACCGGCGCCGTCTATACCCGCCCTGAATTGGAAGCGATCGCCGGATGGGCCCACGAGAGGAAGATCTGGGTCATCAGCGACGAGATCTACCGTCGTATTCACTTTGGCCCGGGCTCCGCACCGTCCTTTCTGGATCTTCCCGACGAGCTTCTCGAGCGGGTCGTGATCATCACCGGCGCCAGTAAAGCGTATGCGATGACGGGGTGGCGTATCGGTGCCGTTCTGGCTCCCCCTCACCTTACCGCGGCCATCGCAGCCCTGCAGTCGCACACCACGACCGGTGCCAATCATCCGGCGCAGTGGGCGGCGATCGCTGCTTTTTCCGATGAGCGCGTGGAGCAGGAGGTCGGCACGATGGTGGAGGCCTTCCGGGCGCGCCGTGACCTCCTGACGCAGAGGTTCCGCACGTCGGCGCCAGGTGTGGAGTACGTCGAGCCGCATGGCGCGTTCTATTTCTTCTTCCGCGTGGACGGACTCGGTGCAGGTGCTCCCCCGACCGGGACCGAGTTCTGCACCCGCCTGCTCGAGGAAGCGGGTGTGGCTCTTGTTCCAGGTGAGGCCTTCGGTGATGATCGGTGGGTGCGATTGAGCTATGCCGCCAGTGAGAAGGACTTGGAACGGGCTCTCGATAGAATGTTCGCGTTCTTGCACACGTTCGAGTCTCCATCCCACGTCTGACGCGACCCTTTATGCTTCCGACCACGGTCATACCTGGCGCAACCGTGTTTCCAAGAATCTCCTGGCGTTGGGAGACTGAGACCGACATTCTCTCCGGGTCCTACCGTTCGCCCGAGGCCGGCGAGTCCGCGGAGAGCGTTGAGCTTTCTTCCGCGGACGGGGCGGTGTCAGTGCTCGATGTTGTGGGGAACGAGCTCTGTGGTGTCGACATTGTGATCTGGCCTGACGTCGAAACCGTTTCCGGCCTTCAAGCCCCAGCGCCGACCATGGCGGGTCGGGTGACCCTCCTCCCGGTTCCCGACGGGGCGGCACGCCAACTCGAAACCGAACTCGCGATCGAGGTTGACCCAGCCGAGCAGACGTTTCACCTCCGGGTGGGGAGTGTGCGCATGGTCACGGTGATCCAGGTGGCCGATCACCTGCTCATCGAGGTCGACAGTGATGATGCGTTCGCCGGCATGTGGATGACCGGCGTGCCGCCCTTCCCCGGGGACGAGTAGCCCAGAGCTGAGATGGTATTTCAGGGATTGCGGCGCGCTGTCGCGGCCTCGGGGCTTCAGGTTGCCACGGCCCTCCCCGCTCGGAGCCAAGGTCGGACCGAGGCCGCCGTTACCCGTGAGGCGTCCCTCGTGGAGGACGAGCGTGTGCGCCAGCGAGCTGTCGGATCGCCGGTGCCCTGCCCGGAGCCCTTGGCATTTCTCGACGGAGTTCAACGCTATCAGGTCGTGGGGTACGGATCGACCGAACCAATCGTCGGGGCGGTCATCGCAGCGGCGGTTCGCGAGCGCACATCGGGTCGGCTGACGACGGTCCTGGAGCACCGTGAGCACTTGGTGGTCGGCAGGCGCAGTGCGGTCGTTGGGTTCGAGGCACCGGCGGGGCACCGTGTCATTGCCTTGCCCGAGGACGAACCGGCGCACCCCGTTCGAGATCTCGATGTTGCGGTTGCGGCGATCGATCGCGCCCGAAATGCCCTGGAGCTGAAGGTTGCCGAAGGGTTCAGGCAGCGTTCCGAGGGCTGGCTGATTGTGGATGGGTCCCTGGCCGAAAGCCCCACTTGGGCGGCGGATCCAAAGATGATCGGTATCACCAAGAGCCACGCCACGCTCCCCTTCTCGGGCCCGGATCTCGTGGAATACCTCCGACTACCTCAAGGCCATCGATCCTCGGTGTACCAACCGGCTTCCCGTCGGGTTGCCCCGGTCTATGCCTGGGGCCTGCGTCTGTGGCCTTGGGAGGGCCGCGATCTGCTGTTCGGGTTCGTGCGAGTGGAACGAGCTCCCACCGCCGGGAGCTTGGAGCGCGCCGATGAAATTTCCCGGTGGATCCTTGCCGAACGGGCCCCGATCAGTTCCGGGGATGTGCGTTGGGACCGTCTCCTCTACGGCATCCACAGCGTCGAGGAGTATCTCCGCGCCTCTCTGCCGGTTTCGTGATGGAGCGGGATGTGGGCACTTCCAAATCACCCATTGGACGCGTTGTTGGTACGGAGCAGAAACCGACCACGCCCCACCAGTTCTTCTTCTGGACGGCGCGGGAAACCCCGATCGGAATCGGCGCCATCGTCCGGGTCGAGCTCGACGACCGCCTGGTGTACGGTGTCGTGACCGAAGGATTCGCCTACTCGGATCTCCTCAGTCCGCTCCACGCAGTTCTCGGAGCTGACGGCGATCCTGGCGGCGCTCGCGAGCCCACGATGCGGACCGAGGTGCGACTCTTCGCGGCCGCAGTGCTGCGACAGACCCCGGAGGAGCCGCTCCAGCCGGTCCCACTCGGTGAGGTGTACCTCGCCGACGATGCGGACGTCACCAGGGCACTCCGGATGGATACCTACATGGGGGAGCCGAACCCGACGGGTATCCCCATCGGAGTGTATGCCGCGGGGGGTCTGGAGGCACCAGTGTACCTCGACGCGGATTTCCTCGTGGGTCCGGAAGCGGCCCACCTGAACATCACTGGCGTTTCTGGTCTCGCCACCAAAACCAGCGCCGTCACCTTTCTGCTCTCCAGCATCTTCCAGACCTTCCCCCGCGAGAAGGGTAGCGTGGCCGCGGTCTGCTTCAACGTGAAGGGACCAGATCTCTGTTTCTTGGATCAACCTGGGGGTCTGGACGGAGTGGACCACCGTCTCTATGAGCGGCTGGGGCTGACCGCCGAGCCCTTCCCTTCAGTCCGATACTATGCCCCATACAAACCCGATGGGATCAACCTCAACTCGCTCCGAAGCCACGAGGCGCTTTCCCACAACACCGAGCCACTCGTATGGGGACTCCGCGAAGTACTGGATTACGCGGAGGTGCTGCTCAACCGAGATGATATCGACGCCAAGGCAGATGCCTTCATCGACTTTCTGGGTGAGCGCGTCGTGGGGCGGGAGTATCTCGATCTGTCGCTTCGGAGTGCGGCCTTCCATGTGGAGACCTTCGCGGATCTCGAGGAGTTCTTCCGGGCGATCTTCGACCATATGGAGTCGATTGGCCGCGGCAGCGAAGTGTGGCGGACCCATCACATCGCGACGATCCGGAAGGTGCGTAATCGCCTCGGCAACATCAGTACACGATCGAAGGGGCTGGTGACGGATGATGGGGAAGTGAATGACCTGTCCTGGGGTGAGTTTGAGGATCGGGCCGTCTACGTCGTTGACGTGGCGGGACTCGACCCGCTGGCCCAGGACCTCGTTTTTGCGCGAGTCGTGTCGAAGTTGCGCGAACATCTCGAGCGACGAGACCTCGGAGTGGATCACATCGTCGTCTTCGTCGATGAACTCAACAAGTATGCCCCTGGGGATGGGCCGGATACCTATGTCCGACGCATGATCCTCGACCTCTCCGAGCGAGGACGTTACTTGGGCCTCGTCCTGTTTTCGGCGCAGCAATTCCGGTCGCAGGTACACCGGAGAGTCGTTGGGAACGCCGCGACGGCGATGTTCGGCCGAATGGATGCCGACGAACTGGCGATGCCAGTCTACGGGACTCTGTCTGCGGCAACAAAGGCCAAGTTGGCGGCGATGCCCAAGGGTGAGTTGATGGTGCGTCATCCCCATTTTACGCAACCCATCTTTGTGCGATTTCCGCGTCCTGCGGTATTGCAGGGGAGGGAGGGTGTCGAGCAATTCCCTCCGGTGGCAGAGGTCCCCTTTCCTCAAGCGATTGCGCGCCGCCTACGG
>QKDC01000052.1 GCA_003246755.1 Gemmatimonadota bacterium
GTGTTTTGATCATCGAGGCCAAGATAGTGCCCACGGCGTCTCCCGGGTGTGATTCGCCGGTGAGTCCCAACTCAAAACGCCGCCCGGACCCGAGGATCCAGACGGCGGTCGAGCTTCTGAGCCACAATGGAGGCGCAGGGAATTGAACCCTGGTCCGAATCGGTATCCAGCACAGCATCTACGCGCGTAGACTAGTCTCTCTGCCTAGGCCTCGGGTTGCCGGCTAGTCAGGCCCCCCAAAGTTGCCCTCCGGAGAATCTCACCCAACGCGTCGGAGGACCACGTCGAGCCAGCCCAGATTGTCGATCCGGTACGGGCGCCCCGGGCGGGCCCCACGGACCGGAGGTGCAGTAAGCGAGCTTAGCTCAGCTTATGCAGCCAGTGCCAGGTTTGAATTGGCAATTGTGTTTTTCCAAGTAGTTTAGCCAGGGTACCTGGACCTGAGCGCGCAACTACACGTTCAACCAACCCGTCGAAACCGATCGCCCCCCTTTCAGTTCACTTGATATCATAACTCCAAACAACTTACGAGACAAGCAGTTACGAAGTTTCCACAACCTCGACCCTGTTACGTCCCCTCTCCTTTGCCTCATACAGGGCCTGGTCCGCCAAGGCAATCAGGTTGTCCCGGCTGCCGGTGGATTCCGGCCACCCGGCCACGCCAAATGAGGCCGTGATCGGCCAGGGCTGACCCTGCCACCCCCAGGCCCTCCCCGCCAGTCTGGTCCGCAGGCGCTCGGCCACCTTGGCCGCTTCTTCCAGGGTGGTGACCGGAAGCCAGACGGCGAACTCCTCGCCACCGATCCGGGCCGCCGTATCACGGTCACGGATCGTGTCCTGGATCACCCGGGACACGAACCCGAGGGCCGCATCCCCAGCCGGGTGCCCCAAGGTGTCGTTCAGGGTCTTGAAGTGGTCCAAATCAAGGCAGATCACGGTTCCCGAATCGACCTTGACCACCGCCATCGCGTTCTCCAGCCCACGGCGATTCGCGAGTCCGGTGAGAGGATCACGGGTGGCCTGCTCCGTCAGCTCGAGCCGATGGAGTGCGTCCTCGAGGAGAAGACCGGTTCGGTGGATCCCCTTCTCCAATTCCGCCCGGGCCGGGCCGGTGGGCTCTCCCCCACCCAAGGTCCAGATGACCAGTGCCCCGAGGGGCCCAGAGGGACCAGCGATCGGCATGACATACGCCCGCCGCTCGCGGTGACGCCTGTCCCAGGGCAGAATGCCCAGCGGTTCGTACGCGCTCACCGCCTGCTTGAGTTCGCCGCGAACCACCAGATCGACCGGAGATCCAGCCGTCGCCGTGACCCGGTGTAGGTGGGGATCGGCCCGTAAGGCGGTCCCCACGACCTGTGCCCCGCGGGCCCGTCCCACCACGACCGCGGCTTCGGCATCGAAAAGGCGTTCCACTTCGAGTGCCAGCCGAATCGAGATGCTCTCCACCGTCTCCCCCGCCGTCCCCCTGGGTCCGGTGGTCGCTTCGAGTGCCGTCCGGGTTCTCACGGAGCTTACCAGATGCTCGAGATCGGCGATCGCTCGCGCGTGGGGCACACCCAGAGGGAGCAGCAGGGCAACCTGAAGATCGTCCGTCGCGACGAACACGAGGTTCCCCTCTTCCAACCGTTCTATGCCTGTCCGTCCGGCCGATCGAGGGGTTCGGAGACCAGGAAGTCGGGATTCGACGGTGGTAACGGTTTCGGAACTCAGACCCGATTGGAGCGTTGTTGCGGACGGGAGCCCTCGCCCCGAGTATCTGAGCCACCCCCCAAGCGCCGCGTTGGCTCTGGCGATCCATGCGAGATCGGGCGGGTCGGTGGGTTCGAGATCGGTGGTCGCCGGGGGCTGAAGGGCAACCGCCTGTCGCGTGCGACGCCGCCCGACGAGCCAACCCAACACGGCCGAAAACCCGACCAGGATGATGGTGAGCACGAACGAGACGTCCACCCTACCCTCCCCTCCGAAGTGCGACGATGCGAGCGGCCGCGACTCCAGCACCGAATCCATTGTCGATGTTCACGACGGTGACCCCGGCGGCGCACGAGTTGAGCATGCCGAGGAGTGCTGCGAGCCCTCCGAACGAGGCACCGTATCCCACGCTGGTCGGTACCGCGATGACCGGAACATCCACCAGCCCCCCGACCACGCTGGGTAACGCACCCTCCATGCCCGCAACGACTACAACAGCCCCGGCTTTGGAGAGAACGTCTGTGGCCGCGACCAGCCGGTGCAGGCCGGCGACCCCAACATCATGTACGCGTTCGACCATCGCTCCAAACGCGGCGGCCGTACTCGCTGCCTCGGAGGCAACCGGGATATCGCTCGTACCCGCGGTCACGATCACCACGGGAGCCCCCGTCGCCTCCGAGGAAGGGCTGGAGTTCAGGTGGACCGTTCGACCGACCGTATCCCAAACGGCTTCAGCGAAGGCCTCCCTCAGACGCGTCCCTACGGAGTCATCAGCACGCGTCACGAGAAACCGCCCGGATCGCTCGGCAATCCGTGAGCAGATTTCGACCACCTGATCGACGGTCTTGCCCTCCGCGAAAACCACCTCGGGATGACCCTGACGGAGTTCCCGGTGATGGTCGATCGCCGCGAACCCCAATGCCTCGGTCGGAAAATGCCGAAGTCGCAGGAGGGCGTCGGCCGGGGCGATACGACCCGCAGCGACGTCGGTGAGGAGCAGCTCCAGGGCCTCCCGATTCATGCGGCGGTGTGGACGGGTTCGAAATACTGCTGGAAGATCTGCTCCGCCTCCGACATGCTCTCGATCTGGAAGAGCCTCTGTCTCAATGCGGACGCCCCGGGTAGTCCTTTCGTGTACCAGCCCAGATGCTTTCGGAATTCAATCACGGTCTTGCGACAATCACCTTGCAGGCGCAGAGCCAACCTCGCGTGCTCGAGCGCCACCCCGAACCGCTCCCTCGCCGTCGGAGCAGGTGGCCGGTCGCGACCTTCCAGCAACGCCCGCCCATCACGGAACAACCAGGGGTTCCCGAACGACCCGCGGCCGACCATGACCCCGGCACAGCCGGTGTGTGTTTTCATTCGGAGGATGTCCTCGGCGGTATGGATGTCACCGTTTCCAATCACCGGAATGTCCAGGGCCTCCACCACGCTCGCGATCTCATCCCAGTTGGCGTCTCCACTGAACATCTGATTGCGCGTCCGCGGGTGCAGGGTGAATGCCTTGGCACCGGCATCCTGCATCCTGAGCGCGATCTCCACGGGAACCCTGCGCTCCTGATCCCACCCGCTCCTGGTCTTGACCGTGACGGGGGCATCGGTCGCGCGCACGACAGCCCGGATGATCCGCTCCACCAGATCGAGGTCGCGAAGACACCCAGACCCTCCATTCCGCTTGACCACCTTCTTGACGGGGCATCCAAAATTGATGTCGAGGAAATCGGGAGCGTAGGTCTCGGTCACGAAGTCGGCGGCGCGCGCCATGGATTGAGGATCGGCCCCGTAGATCTGGATCCCGATGGGGCGTTCGATCTCGTCGAACTCACAGCCCTCGAGCGTCTGTCGGATGCGCCGCTTGATGGCCTCAGCCGAGAGGAACTCGGTCATGAGCACATCGGCACCGAAGCTCCGGCAGATCCTGCGGAACGGTGCCTCCGAGATCCCCGCCATGGGAGCGAGAATCAGCGGCGTGTCGAGACCTGAGGCGTAGGGCAGCGGCATCATCGGAGAAAGCTACTCCCACTCGATGGTCGCCGGTGGCTTCGAACTGACATCGTACACTACCCGGTTGACGCCCGACACCTCGTTGGCGATCCGGTTGGCAATGCCGGCCAGCACTTCCGCTGGGAACGGGAACCAGTCGGCCGTCATGCCGTCTCGGCTGGTCACCGCGCGGAGAGCGATCACCTGGTCGTAGGTCCGGCCGTCCCCCTGCACTCCCACCGAGCGAATCGGCAAGAGGACGGCGAACGCCTGCCAGATCTCATCGTAGAGCCCCGCGGATCGAATCTCGTCCAGGTAGATGGCATCGGCCTTCCGGAGTACCTCGAGTGAGGTCCGATCCACCGGTCCGAGGATTCTGATGGCGAGGCCGGGACCCGGGAACGGATGGCGACCGACCATTTCCTCGGGGAGGCCGAGTTCGCGGCCCACCTGGCGCACTTCATCCTTGAAGAGTTCGCGCAAGGGTTCGATGAGAGTGAACGGCAGGCGCTCCGGGAGTCCACCCACGTTGTGATGACTCTTGATGGTGACCGACGGGCCTCCCTGAGGGGAGATGCTCTCGATCACATCCGGATAGAGGGTGCCCTGCACCAGGAACTTGACGTCCGGACCGACTGCCGCTGCCTCCCGCTCGAAGATATCGATGAAGGTGTGCCCGATCCGTGTGCGTTTCAGCTCCGGGTCCTCCACTCCAGCGAGGGCCTCCAGGAAGGTGTCGGCCGCATCAACCACCCGAAGATCGATTCCCAAGTGGCGTCGGAAGGTCTGCTCGACCTGCGTGCGTTCGTGGAGACGGAGCAATCCATGGTCGACAAAAATACAGGTCAACCGATCGCCAACGGCCCGATGGACGAGGGCCGCCGCAACACTGGAGTCGACACCACCAGACAGCCCGCAGATCACGCGATCACTCGCACCGACCTGCTCTTGGATCGCCTTCGTTGTCGTCTCGATGAAATGACCCGGGGTCCAATCGGGAGTGCAATGACAGACCGAGAAGAGGAAGGCGTTGATGATCTCGCCGCCTCTCGGCGTGTGTGCCACTTCCGGGTGGAACTGCACGCCGAAAAGCGGGCGCTCGAGATGCTCGATGGCGGAGACCGGTGAATTCGTACTCGAGGCCACGACGCGATACCCCTTCGGTGCCGCATCGACATGGTCACCGTGGCTCATCCACACCGGGGTTTCTTCGCCTGCGTCGAATGCCTCGAAGAGCTTCCCATCCCCAACCCGCAACATCGCCCGCCCGTACTCCCGCCGGTCGGCGGGAACGACCGTTCCCCCCGCGAGTTGCACCATCAACTGCATGCCGTAGCAGAGCCCCAGAATCGGCACACCCAACGCGAGCAGGTCCGGTGAGGCGGTGGGGACATCCGGGTCGTACACCGAGGCCGGGCCGCCGGAGAGGATGATCCCCGAGGGGCCCCACGCACGAATCCAGTCCACGTCCCGTGACGGGGGATGAATCTCACAGTAGACGTGCGCCTCACGGACCCGACGTGCGATGAGTTGGGTGAATTGCGAGCCAAAGTCGATGATGAGAATGCGGGAATCGGGGAGGGGTGTGGTCGTCACCGCCGGTCACTCCCGATGATCAGTATGCTTTGGCCCACACGGCCTCCTTCAGGCTCGGCTTGTCACACCAGATACAGCGCTCGGGCGGGGTGGGCGACTGGAAGTCGGCGTCCGGCAGCAGGCGTATCGTCGCCTTTGTCTGGTCCTTGATCTCCGTTTCGCACGTGGTGCCACCGCACCAGCCACCGAAGACGAACCCACCTGGTCCTGCCATGGCATCCACCAGATCCTGTTTGGTGGCTCGCCGGATTGTTGCAGCCTCGCGCCGCGCCAGGGCAGCCTCGAAGAGCTCCCGCTGCATGGTCTCGAGTTCCCTCTGAATGCGCTCCACCAACCCCTCCATGGGAAGCGACTCCTTGCCGCCTGTACGCTTGGCGCACATCACCGTCCCTCCCGCCAGGTCCCGGGGACCAAGTTCCAGGCGGAGCGGTACACCTCGGGCTTCCCACTCGTAGTACTTCGCCCCGGGCTTCATTCCCTCCCGGAGGTCAACCTGAGTCCGGATCCCCGCTTCACGCAGCGTGGCCTGAAGAGCGAGCACGGCCTCGAAAACGGTGGCCTGCTCCTCATCCGAACGGTAGATCGGCACGATGACGACCTGCCACTGCGCCAGACGCGGCGGACACACCAACCCCCGATCGTCACCATGCGTCATGATGACACCTCCGATGAGCCGGGTGGACACTCCCCAGGAGGTGCTCCACACATGGTCGAGGTCCCCATCGGCCGTCTGGTAGGTGACGTCGAACGCCTTCGCAAAGTTCTGACCCAGGTTATGGCTGGTTCCGGCCTGGAGCGCCTTGTTGTCCTGCATCAGGGCTTCAAGGGCATAGGTGTGAATTGCGCCGGCAAACCGCTCACTATCCGACTTGCGGCCGGTCAACACCGGCATGGCCATCCACTCTTCCATGAACGACCGGTAGATGCCGAGAATCAGCAGGGCTTCCCGCTCGGCCTCCTCCACCGTGGCGTGTGCGGTATGGCCTTCCTGCCAAAGGAACTCCGTGGTACGCAGAAAGAGTCGGGTCCGCAATTCCCAACGCACCACATTGGCCCATTGGTTGATCAGCACCGGGAGATCCCGATAGCTCTGGATCCACTTGGAGAACATGGCGTAGATGATCGTTTCGGAGGTGGGCCGCACCACGAGAGGCTCCTCCAGTTCCTTGCCTCCCCCGCGCGTCACAACCGCGGTTTCTGGTGCGAACCCCTCGACATGCTCCGCCTCACGCGCGAGGAAGCTCTCTGGAATGAACAAGGGGAAATAGGCGTTCTGATGGCCGGTCGCCTTGAACATGTCGTCCAGCGCCCGCTGCATGTGCTCCCAGATGGCATACCCATTGGGTCGGATCACCATGCAGCCACGCACCGGACTGTAGTCCGCCAGTTCGGCACGTACGATGAGTTCGTTGTACCACGCGCTGAAATCCTGCGCACGCGGTGTGAGAGCTTTGGTGTCAGCCATGAGATGTCTGTGAGGGTTGAGGGGAAGGGGCACGCGAATCCTCCAGACCCATGCCGCGCAGGATCTTCGGGAGTTCTGCCTGCGACACCGAACGCTGTTCCCCGCTGCCAAGATCCTTCAGTTGAACCTCGCCACGTTTCCGATCTTCGGGTCCGAGGACGACCGCGTATCGGGCTCCTCTGCTGTTGGCGAGCCCGAGTTGTTTCCCCACTCCCGTCATCGTGAGGGGGTACTCGACACGAAAACCGTGGTCCCGAAGCAGGTGTGCCAATCCCAGAACCTCGGGAAGATCTTCGGGAGTCACTGCGGCCAAAAAGACATCGACCTGTGGGCTCGCCTGTGGCAGGAGTCCGCGCTCGCGAAGCAGTTCGAGGAGCACTACGTCTCCCATGCCGAAGCCGAGCGCGGGCAGCGCATCTCCGCCGAGGGCCTCGAGCAGATGGTCGTAGCGGCCGCCACCGCAGATAGCCCGGAGTTCACCCCGCGCGTCGAACAGTTCGAAGACCACGCCCGTGTAGTAGGCGAGACCACGGACGATGGTGAGATCGAGGTCCACAAACTCCCCGAGGCCCATTGCTTCGAGGGTTCCAACCACTTGCCGCAGTGGGTCCGCCGCATTGGCGGCTGCGGGAAAGGCATCCGACAGTCCGTCCCAGTCTCTGATCTCCCGGACCTTCTCCAGTCGTGCGAGAGCATCGGGGGGGGCGCCTCCCTCCTCGAGGGCTTCCTTGACCTTGCCGTATTCGCCACGACCCAATTTGTCCAACAATTGATAGGCGAGACCGTGCTGGCCTTCGGGCAGCCCCACTTCACCGAGTACCGCGTTCAGCAGGCGGCGATCCGAGAGGCGAACCCGAACGTCCCCCGAGGTCAGCCCGAGCTCGCGCATGATATCGACCGCCAGAGCAATGATCTCCGCGTCACCGGCGGGCCCGGCCTCACCGATCAGATCACAGTTGAGTTGGAAATGCTCGCGAAGTCGTCCACGCTGCTGGCGCTCGTAGCGAAAGAGTTGCGGCATCGAGAACCAACGGATCGGTTTCTTGAGCCCACGGGCCCGGGCACTCACCATGCGCGCCAGCGTGGGGGTCATCTCCGGACGGAGTGCCACCTCCCGTCCACCCTTGTCGGTGAACGCGTAGAGCTGCGTGACGATCTCCTCACCGCTCTTGACGGTGTAGAGATCGACTTGCTCCAGCGGGGGGCCGTCATACTCCTCGAACCCATAGCGCAGGGCCACGCGACGCCATGCCTCGAGGATGTGACGCCGATAGGCGAAATCCTCGGGATAGAAGTCCCGAAATCCTGGTAGGGCCTTGATTTGCATCCCGGAAGATAATCAGCGACCCCGGAACTGCCCTCGGTCAGATCGGGGCGAGACCCAAGGCGTCCATGACGTCACCAACGGTGTGGAACGACCCGGTCACCACGACCGTCCCCGCGCCCACCTGCACCTCGCGGATGGCGTCGTCGAAATCGCGGAGGAGTGTCCAACTGGCGGTAGCGGGAGGGCGGTTCGGATCGCTCAACCAGGCTTCGAGCCAGCCGAGGTCCCATCGGCGGGAATCGGCAGACGGTGCGATCGTCAGGATCCCGCGATCGACCACCCGGTCGAGGGCCACCAGCATCTCCGCCCACTCCTTGTCCCCCAAGATCGAGACCAGGGCATGGACGGGTGACGCGGGTCTTAGATCTTCCAATGCCGCCACCAGGGCGTCCATCCCATCCGGGTTGTGGGCCACGTCGAACAACCAACGCCCACGCCGGTCGAGTCGCCCCGGCACACGCGTCTCGGCGAAAGCCCGTTCCGTGGTACCACGGTGAGGTCTGTACGTCGGAGGAAGCGCCCGGAGGATCGCATCGGCAATCGCCGCATTCCGACGCTGGTGCCTCCCCAACAGCCCCAGGGGGCCTGTCCACTCGGCATCGGGAGGGACGATTCTGATGTCCGGCGCCTCGGGGTGGCCACCCGGAGACATGAGTCGCGCTGCTTCGACCGTGAGGATCTCGACGATCTCGTCCCTCTGCTCGCCGACGACAAAGGGCGCCCCAGGCTTGGCGATACCTGCCTTCTCCTTGGCGATTGCCTCCAGGGTATCCCCGAGGTACTTCTGATGATCGAGTCCGATCTTGGTCACTGCACTGACGAGCGGCTGGACGACATTGGTGCTGTCGAGCCGCCCCCCCAAACCGACCTCGATCACGGCGATTTCAACCCCGCGCGCCGCAAAATCGGCGAAGGCAAGCGCGGTTCCCGCCTCGAAAAAAGTGGCATCGCTAGCCTCGATTTGGGCCCGAAGCTTGGAAACCCACATGGCAACTGCCGCCTCGGAAATCGGGACGCCGTCCACCTGATAGCGCTCGCGGAACGAGACGAGATGGGGTGAGGTATAGAGTCCGACCCGCCAGCCCGACCCTCTCAGCGCCGCCGCGACGAGCGTCGCGACGCTCCCTTTGCCGTTGGTCCCGCCAATGTGGATCACCGGCATCAGGCGATCCGGGCGTCCCAGGCTCTCGAGCAACGCCACGGTGCGGCCCAGCCCGAACTTGATCGTCGCGGTGCGAGGATACAGGAACTCCAACGCCGCAGCGTACGAGCTACTCATGGGTCACAGAGCTGGGACGGAACGTCGGTGGAGAGAATGTGGAGAGGATGAGGTGGTCCGAATCAGCCGTCTACGGTGGCCGCCTCGGCAGCGGGCCGCGCCTTCGAACGCTTGCCTCGCATGTGGCGCAGCAGGCGTGCGGTCGTGTCACGGAGCGAGGCGCGTGGTACCACGGCGTCGACCTGCCCCTTCTCGAGCAAGAACTCCGCGGTCTGGAACCCTTCGGGGAGATCCTGCCCGATCGTCTGCTTGATGACTCGGGGTCCGGCAAACCCGATCACGGCTCCAGGCTCAGCGAGGATGACATCCCCCTGCATGGCAAACGAGGCCGACACTCCTCCCGTCGTCGGGTCGGTGAGGATCGTGAGAAACGGGATACCTTCACGTTTCAGCGGCGCGATGGCAGCGGAGGTCTTCGCCAACTGCATGAGCGAGATCACGCCCTCCTGCATCCTTGCTCCCCCGGAGGTACAGACCAGAACGAGGGGGAAACGCTTGTCGAACGACCGGCGGGCGAGGCGGGCAATTTTCTCGCCCACGACGGAGCCCATCGATCCGCCCATGAACGCGAAGTTCATCACCCCCAGGTGGTAGGGGATCCCCTCGAGTCGTGCGGCGCCGGTAAAGATCGCATCCAGCTGCCCGGTCTTCTTGACCGAGGCATCCAGGCGCCCTCGATACCCCTCGAAGGCGAGGGAATCGACCGACCGCAGCGTGTCAAAAAGCTCGGTCCAACCATCTCCGTCGGTCAGAAGCTCGATGTACTCTTCGGCGCTGAAGCGTCGGTGTCGGCCACATTCCGGGCAGACGTTCAGGGCCTTCTGGAAATTGGCCCGAAGGTCTAGGTGCCCACAGTCGTCACATTTTTCCCACGCATCGGGTGGGATCTCCCGACGCTGGCGCGGGGCGGGACGAGTTTTTCGCTCCTTCTTGAACCAGGCCATGTATGGGCATCATCTGGGGGAATGGACTCACGGGAACTGTGTGACCTACATCACCAATTTGCTGGCCTGGAGACCTCGGCGCTAGGCCTGGATTCGTAATCGCTTGTCAGGCATCAGCATACCCAGCCTGGCGTGCATCCCAGGCAGCTCGGAGGGACACACCGACGGCCAACGAGCAGGCGAGCAGAAACGACCCGCCGTACGAGAAGAATGGCAAGGGAATTCCCGTTATCGGCGTGACGTTCACCGTCATCCCCACATTCTCGAACACGTGGGTGAGGATCAGACTCAGCATTCCGAAGACCACCAGACTCGCAAATGCGTCACTGGCCCGACGCGCAATCCGAAGCAGCACCAGCATCAGGCAGAAGAAGAGAGACAGGGCCACGAGCACGCCGATGAACCCCAACTCCTCGCCGACGACCGAAAAAATGAAGTCGGTATGCTGTTCCGGGAGAAAGGCGAGCCGCTTCTGCGGCCCCTGGGTCAGCCCGTTGCCAAACCAACCCCCCGACCCGACGGCGACCTTGGATTGAATTGCCTGATACCCGGAGGCACTGGGATCCAGCTCCGGATTGAGGAACGTGCTCAAGCGCAGGCGCTGGTGCGGCTGGAGCCTGTTCCACAGGGTCAGTGCGAACACCCCCATCGCGGAATTCACGAGATATACCGTGATGGCCTCACTCAGAAAGGCTCTGCCCACGAGGAGAGCCACGAAGAGGGCCACCATCCACGCCCCCCAGAGTTGGGTGTTCCCGGCCAGGAGGAGGCTCACGACCGGCGACGCGAGGAGGAGGAGGAGGAAAGGCCTGACCCCGGCCCAAAAGAGCATAAGAAAGAGGATCCCCGCGAAGACAATGGCACTGCCGAGATCGGGTTGTGCCAGGACCAGAACGGCCGGGAGCCCGGCGATGCAGGAGGGCACGATCAGCGCCCGGAGGGAGTCCGGAGGTTCTTTGAAGGCCGAGAGGTACCTGGCCATCATCAAGATGGTGGCCAGCTTGGCGAGCTCCGCCGGTTGCCCCAGCCGAATGCCTCCGACCGCGAGCCAACTCTTGGTACTCGAGGCGGTCCCTGCCCCCGTCCCGATCACGAGTGTCAGCAGGAGGAGGAGGATTGCGAAGACATAGACACCTGGGGCAACCCATTCCAGCAGGCGAAACGAGACGCGGAAGACCACTGCAGCCACGAGTGACCCGAGGCCGAGCCAGATCAACTGCCTTTTCCAGGCGCCATAGGCATCCGTCGGGGCATCCGTCTGCCCAGCCGAGTAGAGGATCGCGAGCCCATAGACGGCCAGCGCAAGCACGCAGACGATGAGACCGCGGTCCAGCCCTCGACGGCTCACGGGCGACCCGGGATCGTGTCGGTCACGAGTTCCTCGGGGGTGGGCGCGGAATCCGCGGGGAACTCCAGGACAATCGGCGCATCGAGGTTCGTCCCGCTCCCCACCAGATACCGGCGAATCACGCGCACGACCCAGGGGGCGACGCTGGAGCCATGCAGCGCTCGTTCCATGATGGCTCCAACGATGATCCTGGGGTTATCCGACGGAGCGAATCCGATGAACCACCCGTGGTCTGGACCGTGGGGGTTCTGGGCGGTCCCGGTCTTTCCGGCAACGTCGAGATCCGCCCCCGCGCTGGCGGCGGCGGTGCCGCGGGAAACGACGGCGATCATCGCTTCCCGCAACCCTGCGAGCTGCCGTTCATTCAAGCCGAGATCGATCCCACCCCGCGCTCTCGGCGCGACGAGATGCGGGGCTGGGAGGGCAGCGGCCAACCCGGATTCCGACTGCGAGAGCGCCTGGTACAGGCGCATGACATTGATCAGCGTCTGACTGTTCTCACCCTGCCCTATCGCCAGATTGAGCGTCACGGCGTTGGTCCAGCCGCGCGGGCCGTAGGTTCGATCGTAATAGCCCGTCGAGGGGGGGAAGAAGGACTTGGCTTCGTGCCCGAGATCGAGTGAGGTCACCTCACTCAATCCAAACCTCGATCCGTCCTCCAGAATCGCATTGAGCCCGAGCCTGAGACCCAACTGGTAGAAGTAGACGTCGCAACTCTTGGCAATCGCTCCGATCAGGTCGAGCGAGCCATGACCCTCTGGGGCCCAGCAACGAAACACCCGGTTGCCGAAGCGGAATCCGCCCCGGCAGGGTTGTTCCATATGACTGGAGAACGACACGAGGCCTCTCCGAAGGGCCATCGCTGCGATGGCGAGTTTGAATGGCGATGCAGGGGCGTAGGTCCCCTTGATGGCTCGGTTGAACAGCGGCAGCCCTGCGTCCGGACTGGTCAACACGCGGTATTTGGCGCTGGAGATTCCGCCCACGAAGTCATTCGGATCGAAGCTCGGGGCCGAGTACATGGCCAAGATCTCGCCAGCGGGTGTCATGGCGATGAGGGCGCCCCGGTATTCGGAGAGTGAATCGACGAAGAGGCTGTCGATGTAGAGCTGCAGCGGGAGATCGATCGTCGTGCGGATGGGCAGTCCCGGGACCGGAAGCATGGAAGGCGAGGGTGGCTGTTCACGGACCATCGCCCCCCGCGCGTTCACTTCGATATAGCGGACCCCCTCCGATCCGCGAAGCAAACTGTCGTATTCCGCCTCCAGCCCATCCTGTCCCACGACCGTTCCCATCCGGGCCCCCGGGTATCGGTCCTGCTCCAGATCGGCTTCGGACACCTCACCCACATACCCGACCACATGCGCGGTGGCTCTGCCGTTGGGATAGAAACGCCGAGGCTCGGTTTGAATCACGAGCCCCGGCAGCGACACCCGATGCTCCTCGAGACGGGCGATGGCTTCGAAGGGCAGGTTCGTGAAGACCGCGGCGGGTTGGTAGGGTGCCGCACGATACCGACGAACCACCTGCTCGATTGCGGCGCTGTCGAGCTCCACAAACGCCGCCATTCGCTTCAGCACGACACGGATCGAGTCCGGGTTCGAGGCGAGGAGCTTGACCGCATAGCCGGGCACGTTATCGGCAATGACCAAGCCGTTACGATCGAGGACGGCGCCCCGGGGAGCAGCGAGTGGAACCGATCGGAGTCGGTTGGATTCCGAGCGCAGCCGAAATCGCTCGGTGTTGAGCACCTGAGTGTTGAAGAACGCGCCAACCAGAACCAAGAACGCGAGAAGGAGTACGACCCTGAACCCGCGGGCCCTTTCCCGCAGACGATGAGAGGAAAAGGCGGTCATTCGTCGAGTCGAAAATCCACGCGGTGGCGGATGGCCAGAGTCACGGCAACACCGGCAACCGCAGTGGTCCCCGCTTGTGCCAACGAAGCGAGTCCGAACACGTGCAATGCGCCGATGATGCCGGAACCAGAGGCGATCAGGAGCAAGAGATTCCGCACCAGGGTTCCCACGGCAAAGAGCACCCCGTTGACGATCAGGTTATCAGGAAAGAACACCGAACGACCCCATGCCGCCGCAAACCCCACCACGGTGTGCGACAACGCCCCTGCCCCGAATCGAACCGGCACCAGGATGTCGAGTACCAGGCCGGTCAGGAATCCGGCAACCGCTGCCGTCCCAGGGCGCGTCCGGAGCGCGAGGATCATCAACGCGATGAGCAGAAAGTCGGGTGCCCCCGCCCCCGGCCAGATCCGGGGTCGGACGTAGAAGTGCAACAGCCCGAGCAGAACGAGTACGATCCAAAGCGGCCGTCCCCCGCGTCGCCCACGCCTCATGGGATGCTGTCTCCCAGGACCGACTCGACGGACGGAAGGAGCAGCACGTGACTCACGACCCCGAGGTTCACGGACGGTCGGAGGGCGTAGACGCGCTCCCACCCGATCTCCTCACGGGCGACCCCTGTCACCCAGCCGATGACGATGCCGTTGGGATAGACCCCTCCGAGGCCTGAGGTGACCACCCGGGTACCCACTGGGACGGTGTCACGATAGGCGACTCCGCGGAACTCGAGGCCAGGGATCCCGCCACCCTCGCGCCCGGTCGGTGCCACGATACCGAGCACACTCCCATCATCGGTGACCGCGCTGACTCGAAACTCGGGATTGGCCCAGGTATGCGCGACACTCGACGAGCGACTCGCCTCGACGACGACACCCACCAACCCGGCCCCGACGATCACGGGCTGGTACGCCTGCACCCCTTGGTTGGTACCCACCCCGAGCAGCAATGTCTGTCCGTCAGTGGGGAGGGGTTGATGGAGTACGTCCGCGGCCAGAAACGCCTCCGGCGTCCGCACACGGAGGTCGAGAAGTTCACGGAGTCGGGCGTTCTCCGCGAGGACCGCGCGGGTGCTCTGTAGCTGGATGGCCATCGAATCACGC
>QKDC01000041.1 GCA_003246755.1 Gemmatimonadota bacterium
GATTACCGTGTCATCCAACAGAGCGGTGTTCGCGTCTACTACTTCCCACAGGACTCCATAGGCGCCGATCAGGTGCTCACCGGGGCAACGAGGGGACTGGCATTGCTCGAGCGTTGGTTCGGGCCCCTGGCTACGGCTCCCGATCTGGCGGTGATGGAGATCCCCGAGATGTGGGGCTCACAGGCGAGCGTGACGGGTGGGATCATCCAGACAGCCGATGCCTTCCGCGACATCACCCGGATGCCGGCTCTCTATCACGAGTTGACCCATCTCTGGAACGCCCCCGACCGGGACAAGCCATCGGCACGTTGGAATGAGGGGTTGGCGGCTTTTCTTGCCCAGCGCATGGCGAGAGATCTGGATGGGCGAAATGGCATGGGGGAGAATGTGAAGCGGACGAGCTCCCGACTCCTTGCCCAGGCCTCGAGTGCCCCAGGGGTCACCGAAATACCGTTCATCCGCTATGGAGAGGCAGGCGTGACTGACCTCTCGTACCGTGTTGGATTCCTGATGTTCTACGCGCTTCACCGGGTGATGGGTGAGGAGCAGTTCGACGCGGCGCTCAGGGACTACTATCAGGAACACCGAATTCGGGGTGGCACCTTCGAGGAGTTCATCGCCAGCCTCGAAGCTCATTCGAGTGTCGACCTGAGCGGCTTCTTCCGTGACTGGGTCTACACGACCGGGTGGTTCGAGAAGCTCCGCAACGGAGAGGGCCCCTAGGAACTCGGCAGTCGGGGTTCGATCAGCCACCCCGGGAAGTAGGAACAACACGACATCACATGGGTGATGGCGTCCGTGTCGTAGTGGTCCCCCGAACGATGGGTCTCGAAGAACGCGTTGACCCGCCGCACACGATCAGGCCACATCCCCACGGACTGCAACCCGATGGACACGCCGTAATTCGTGAACGCGAAGACGGAGTCCGGCTCGCGCAGATCGCGTGCGAAGTACCCCGTCTCCCTCCACAACCGACCGAGCGTCTGGAGTGAACGATCCCGCATCCTGACGGCCCAAGGCTCTTCGGGATGAAAGTGGGTGAACCACAACATCATGCCGAGCCCCAGATCCTGCGTCACCGAGAGGCCCCAGTAGCTCTTTTCGATCAACCCACGCATCTCGTCTATCTCACGCTCCAGGACATCCGGATCGAGAAAGCGATAGACGACGTAGCCGTGGAAGGGGTCGAGCCCACCCCACCCTGACATGGCGTCCGGCACGCTCAGGTCCTCACGCATCTTCCAGACGACGCCGAACCCCGGCTTCACGAAGGACCGGTGGACGTCCTTGATCAACCGTATCGCCATCTCGTGGAACTGAGGCCGAACCTCACCCAGCACACCGAGCGCGTACATCCACATCGCGAGATAGTGGTAGTACTGCCCGAAGCGATCGGGCGCTTCCCCTATCCGCAGCCCTCGTGGCCTCCCCAGCACGCGGTATACCTCACCGACCAAGTGTTCGGCCTCGTCCAGGTACTCGGTATTGTGGGTTTCGTGATAGAGCGACACCAGGAGCACCACTCCATACGCATCGGTCCAGAGATATCGCATGCCGTTAGGCCAGATGCGCTCCCGCTCCATCCAGTCGAGCTTCTCGAGCACCGTTGACAGCGCGGTTGCTTTCGAGACACCCGAAACGTGGGTAGTCATCATCACACTCCGAAGGGATAGGTCTCGGGCACACCGATCAGATGCGGCGCCGCGAGCGGGGTCACTGCTCTGGTCTCGTCGAACCAGACGTACTCGTCGAATTGATGAGGCAGTAAAGCCTGGAAGTAGTGACTCTGTAGCTCGGTCTCGGGCCGATAGATGACGCCAATCGCCCGCTCCAGTCTCGGCGCCTCCAACTCCGCTCGTATTTCCGGCCGGACAGGCTCCCGGAGATGGAGGATTCCCGCTTCTACTCCGGTCTCCTGAAAGAGTCGCTCGTAGCTCTCGGGATGCGCGGGTCTCACCCGCATCACTTCCATCGCCTCGCCCCAGTCTCGCGCGGCCGCCACCGTACCTCGATCGGTGCCGAAACCCACGAGAAAAGCATCATTCCCAAACCGCTCCCGACTCAGCTGCCCCACGTTGTGCTCGCCACGGGCACCCATCTCGGTCGCCGCGGCGTTGCCGACATGGGAGTTGTGCTCCCAAACGACCGCTTTGGCCTCGGGGCCGCGTGCATTGAGCAGGGTAGTGAGCGTGTCGAACATGTGGCTGTCTCTGAGGTTCCAGGACTCCACCGATCCGTAGTACATGATGCGGTAATAGCGCTCGGCGTTGGCTACGATCCGCGCGTTCTGGGCGGCGTCCAGGAAACGCTCGCCGTCGCGGCTCGAGTACTCCACTCGTTGTTCGAGGATCCTCTTGAGGATTCCCACCACCTCCTGCTCGCAGCCCCGATACTTCCCAGTGATCACCGCCTTGCCGTAGACCGCGGGTTCCTGCTCCCAGGGAGAGAGGCAGCCATATCGATGCCTGGCGATGCGCGCCGCTTCCGGGTCGACCCGGTCGAGGAAAGCGAGCACCTCGTGGATCGAGCGGTAGAGGCTGTAGAGGTCGAGCCCGTAGAACGCGGCCCGATCGTCGGGCTCCCGCACCTCGTTATGCACCCGGAGCCAGTCCACGAACTCCTGTACTTCGAGGTTCCGCCACATCCAGGTCGGGAACCGGGCAAAAGAGGGTTGGTTCCCTGCCCCATCGGAGATCCCGCGCACGTGGCGGTCAATCGTGGCGGCATCGGGCCAGTCAGCCTCAACGGCAACGATCCGGAAACCCTTGCGCTCGATCAAGGCACGGGTGATGTGGGCCCGCATGCGGTAGAACTCCGACGTGCCGTGTGTGGCCTCGCCAAGCAGGACGACACGGGCGTCGCCGATCCGCTCGAGAAGGGCGCCCGTGTCGGCGGTCGAGATGTCGGAAAAGGGATGGATGGTCTCACGCAGCAATTCGACAACGCTCGCCGATCTGCTCCTCGGTGGGACCGTTGGTGCGACTCCGGCTTCCGCGTCGGTCCACCCCGCTGCGCCGACGAGCGGTACGAAGCGAACGCCACCCAGATCGGTCCGGCGCATCTTCCTAGGGGCGATCTTGGTCTCCCGAATCAGCTTTTGTTCTCGGGGGGTGGGACCGATGGGAATGACGAGCCGCCCACCGACCTTAAGTTGGTCGCGCAGCGCCGGCGGAACGTCGGGGCCACCAGCGGCGGTGACCACGGCGTCATAGGGAGCGTGCTCGGGCCAGCCGAGCGTACCATCGCCGTGCAGTACGTGAACATTATCGATCCCCATCTCGGCGAAGCGCGCGCGAGCCAGCTCTGCCAGCTCCGCGTGTCGTTCGACGGAGTACACCTCCCCGGCGATACGAGCGAGCACCGCGGCTGCGTACCCGGAGCCGGTGCCGATGTCGAGGACCCGCTCGCCCCCCTCGAGTTCCAGACGCTCGATCATCTCCGCCACGATGAACGGCTGGGAGATCGTTTGGCCGGCTTCGATCGGCAGGGGGGAGTCCTCGTAGGCGAACTCCTGGAGCCCCTCGGGAACGAAGGCCTCGCGCGGAACTTCCCGCATGGCGGCCAGAACCCTGGGATCCCGGACGCCTCGCGCTTCGATCTGGCGGTGCACCATGCGGTGGCGTGCAGTCGCAAAGTCCAACATCAGTTGTAAGGTGGGACGGAGGGCCTGAAGGGTGGCTGAATGGGGTCTGAGAGCTCCGAAAAGAAATCTTTAGGAAGCCTCGAGCTCCTCGGCCCCGGTTGGGGTGCTAGGCGTCCTGCCCCTGCGCGGTATGCCACCACTCGCGCAAAACCTCGCAACGGCCGTCGGCCGCGAAATCGAGGATCAGAACCCCATCGAGTTCAACATGTTCTCCCGAGGGTACTCGCACAAACCTCGCATGCCAGTGCGCAACCCCGACCGGCCCCACGACCGCGACCGGCCGATGGGTGAACTGAATCTCGCGCTGAGCGCCTGTCGTCTCAGTCCAGTAGCGTCGCACTCCCTCCGACCCTCGAAACGGTGGATCGAATGGGCTCTCATGGTATTCGACATCCGGCGTAAACAGAGCAACCGCGGCCTTGGTGTCACGGGCCTCCCAGGCGCGGCCATAAGCGTCGAGCCATGCGGTGAATCGCTCTTCAGTCATGATTCCCTCTCCGCCAGTCATCTGCAGGGTCTATGACAACACCCACATCAGCACGATGATGTAGAACATGCCCGTCGCAGTCACCTCGGCCGCCACGTACTGACGTTGGGCCCGGAGAAACTCGGGTGAGGCTGCCTCTCCCGCCGCCGATGCCAGCTTCCGGAACCTGGGTTCAAAGACGTTGTCGATGAGTGGACCGAGAACCCACAGCGCCCCTACCAGAATGAGTTTGAACGCCAGCACCGTCGTGATCGAGAGTCCAAGCAGGATCCAGCCAATGCCCGACAAGGTCAGCAGAATCAGCCCCAACACGATGAATCGTGTGATCGGTCTGGTGATCTGGAGGTAATGCGGGGTGAACTCACGATCGGCCCGGGACCTGAGGAGCAGCGCGAGTTTTGCGGTGGCACAGCCGAGTCCGAGTGCCAGGCCGATCAGATGGGCCACCAAAAGGATCGAGCGGAGAGTGACCATCGTATCCTCAACATGGTTGTGTCAGGAAGTCGTCAGGGTGCCGCTTCCTTCATGGTAAAGGAATTCGGTGACGGCATCACCCTCGAACATGACCATCTTCCCGTGCCTGGCCAAGTAGCGGGGGCCCACCAGGACGAGAATCACCAGTCCCCAGATCGTAATGAGCACTCCCGCCGAGTTGACCAACGCCTGCGTGGAAAGGTCCGAGGTGAACGCGACATCGACCGTCGCATGAAACAGCGCCACAACGAGCAGGCTACCCTTGCTTTCGTTATAGAGCCAAGTGAGCAGGATTGCACCGGTCAGCAGGCTGAAGAACCAGCCGGCGATGCCGGCCGCATTCATGCTCACATAGCCAGGGCGATAGAGGAAGAGCGGGGTGTGCCAGAACGCCCATCCCACAGTAAGCAAGAGTGTGGCGCCAAGGGCAGAGTGGCGAGACTGCAGCCGCGGAAGCGCGAACCCCCGCCAACCCACCTCTTCACCGTACCCGAACGAGACGATGTTGTAGATCAGGAAGCCGACCGCGGTGAACTGAGGGAATTCGCGGGAGATGCCCACCCCCGAAAGCGACACGTTCTCGGTGCCCATCAGGAAGGCACCTGCGAGTGCAAGCGCGAGGAGAACAAATGGGCCGAAAAGGGCGACAGCCACCCAGCGGAGCCGTCCACGCCAGAGGATCATGCGGTGCAGAAGGTCGCGGGGGCCAGCCCGGCCCGTTTCCTGTGCGGAAACGAGGAACGCCGCCGCTATGGGCCCCGCCGCCCCGAGGGCGTGGTGGAACGGCAACACCGGTAGCCCTTCCACACCGAACGCAGGGAGCCAGAGTGGCGCCCAAAGCAGCCAGGAAATACCGTATGCGATGGCGAAGAAGCTCGCGAGCGGGTGGCGACTCACGACGATGGCACCTCAAACACTCCGTGGACCTGGGGCCCTCCCTGCGGTACGTCCCACCAGGTAGCTCACCACCAGAATCGACGCAAAGGGAACCCACGTGCCGATCAGGCTCCGGAACATTGCGTAGCTTCGCTCGAACACCGGCGCCACGACGAGGGCGTCCAACACGACGACGATCGCCAACATCGCGAGCGCGGTCGCGCCGGCCGATGCGTCAGGATACTTGCGGAAGTAGTTCCAAGTCAGAATCCCAAACGCCAGGGGAGCCACGACGGCGTGTGCCACGAGGGTGGCATTCATTGAGACCAGCTGTCGGCCAAACCCAACGGTAGCACCACAGATTGCCCATCCAATCACGCCCCGCACCACCAGGCCGAAGTACCTGCTCATCCGTCAGATCCCTTTTGGACTGCCGAGCTTCTACGTCATGGATTCCCGTGTGCAAGGTGAGTTTGGAAACCTGAAGGCGAGTTGAACGCTGTCTGAAGTCTCCTGAAAGGGATCACCGCCTGTCTTCAACACGGCTCTTCGCCGGAACCCCGTACTAACCCGTGCGCAGCAGGTTGCCGAGGTCCGACGAACTCTCTCCGGGCCGGCCACATCCCAGGGTTGAGAGCCCTCAGGCCGAGGCGGCTCGTCGTGGTGCAGGCCGTTCGGGAACCCCGGCTATCGGCGCGGGACCGCGACCAGGCCGGTTCTCGAGACCAGCCGAACCACCCGGTCGCCGTCCCAATCGACTCGGAGCACCCGTTCGTTGTCACCGTCGACCAGTGTGGTTTGGGCGATGGGGATCAGATCCCCACCCAGGATCTCCTTGCTTGCCAATCGCAGGAAGCCCTCATCAGTCCAGGTCAAGGTGAAGGTGGCCGGCGTTCCCTCAACGGTATAGGTCGTAGCGATCGACGCTCGCCGCGCGGGGGAGAGGGTCACGAGCGGGACCATGTTGACGGGGAATCCCTCCCAGCCATACTCGGTGGCGAGTGCCCGGAAGATCTCATTGATCAGGGGGAAACCACCACCTCCGTTGGTCATGATCACTGCACCCGCACCATGTTCGAGGAAGCCGACAGCCAACACACGGTAGCCCGCACTGGCACCGGTGTTCCTGAAGATGCGCATCGGTGGCGCAGGCGGCGCAGGGTGAGGGATCACAACACCCAGGCCGAAGTCGTTCATGACCGGAGTCAGCATCGTCTCGGTCGTCGTCTGCGAAAGAAGTCGTGATGATTCGCCACGCAGCGAGTTCTGGATCTCGATGAAGAGCAGCGCCAAGTCAGACGGTGTGCTCCACAACCCGGCGGCCGCCAGTTCGGGGTAAATGCGCCAGCCTCCCGGCGCGACGGCGCCACTGAAATCGTGCCCACTGGCCGCTTCGCCCCACCGGGCCTCCGGCGGCGGCAGGTAGCTGCTATTGGTCATCCCGAGGGGACGAAATACCACTGAGTCCATGAGGGCGGCGAACGGCGTGTGAGTGACGTCTTCCATCGCCTGCTGCATCACCAGGTAGCCCCCACCGGAGTAGCGCCACACTGTGCCGGGAGTCATGTCGACCGTCACCGGCGGGGTACTCCCCTCGCCCCGGAGCACGCCGAGGGTGGTCGGCACCTTCTCACTCCGCGGGTAACCCCCAAAAGAGCCGACCGAGAGGCCGGCGGTGTGCGAGGCGATCCGCCTCAGGGTGACGGTCGAGTCGAAGTCGTGTGCCGGGAGCTGCCACGAGGTGAGCGCTGTGTTGATGTCAGCGTCGAGATCGAGACGACCGGCCTCGACCAGCGCGAGCATCGCGGCCGATACCGGAGCGGCGACCGAGCCGGCCTGAAAGAGGGTGGTCGGGGTGACGGGGGTGCCTTTCGCCGCATCGGCCACACCGTAGCCCTTGGCCCACACTATGCGACCGCTGTCGAAAACTGCGATGCTCACCCCTGGGACACCGTAGCGGGTCATGCGGTCTTGGATGGTGGCCGTAGGCACCGGACGGCCGATGACAGCAACCGCTGGGTGAAGGTTGTGCTCGATCCTGGTTACTCTGGCGGCCTGATCGGCGGGGACCTGCGCGCGGAGCAGCAGTGGAAACCCGACGGCAATGAGCACGGTGACAAAGCGACGCAAGATATTTCTTCTCCTGAAGAGATTCGAACCACACATGACCTGCTCTCAACCCAGTTGAACCATAACCCAGCCGAGATCATCAGCGCGAGACGCGGTACACTTCCATCGTCCAATAGTCCCGGATCGAAGTCCTTCCACGGCGTCCCGGGTCACGGAGGGATCACCCTGGCCGCTGGAATCGGGTGCGAACTCCGCCAGACTTGCGAACACAGGGGGGGGTGTAGCTTCGGATTGCGGACCCGTTGCCGAGTACAAGGGTGGGGATACGAATCAGGCGGACAGTTTCGTGTGTCGCGTGCCCTGAGAGCCACGAACTCCATCTCTCCGCGCGGCGGTACGAGTGGCACACTCGACAGGAAAATGACGTAAGCATCGTTCTGCCGATGACCAAAGTCGCCGGTTGCTAGCGAGGCGTGGAGTCAGGCCTCCATCTCCGACGCGGCCACCGTGCAACCAACACGATGCCGACAAGGACCATGTTGATCACTGGATCGACACGGGATAGGTCCGTCTCATTCGTGGTTACTGTGTAAAGGGCGCCGAGCATCACGGCCATCAGCACAGCGGCCGCAAAATGAGCGAGTCTGGGGACGAGCAGCAGTGCGGCTCCCCCAAGCTCTATGACGCCAATGACTGTGGCAAACCACGGGGTGAATCCCCATCGCTGAAACCAGTGCTGCCAGCCCGCTGCGTCCGCGAATTTGCCGTACCCAGCTTTCGCGAACGTGAGTGAGGCCAAGACCGTGACCAGCCAGAGAAGGGCGAGTCCGACGACACGCATGGCCTTCATGGTGTTCCTTTCATCGATCACCCAGCCGACCCGCGCCGCTCCTTAGGTGCATCAGGGCTGGCCACACCCAGCCTCGCGGCATCCTTGCCTGACGTCAGCGTCGCCTGCGCCTTTCGCGCGATGATCAACGTGCCCGCCGCGGCGCCAGCACCCAAGAAGGTGAGGATCGTCAGGTTCGCGATGGCGGTTGAGAGGGACCAGACCCTCGCCCCGTTCATGGCGGCAAGGAAGAGAAAGTAGAGCAGCCCGCCTCCGGCACCGAGGGCGATGACGAAGGGGAGTGAGAGTCTATCGAACGTGCGGCTGCGTGCGAGGACTGCCAGACCAGCGGAAAACGCCACGCCGACGATGCCGGCGACAACCGATAGCCTGGCGACCAATCTCAGGACGTCCCAGGACACCGCGCCCACGAGCACGCCCACGAGTCCAAGGACCGACCCCAGCACTCCGACACCTAGGGCGAATGTCAGTCCCGTGCCGACCATCCCACGAATGACCCTCAGCCAACGCGGCATCATCTCCTCCAAGTGAATGCATGGGAACCGTCACCTTCCAACGGGTGCCAGCCGGCGCCTCCATCGCCTGGTGCGCTCGTAGTGGGGACTCCCCGGTGGGATCCGTGAAGGTGACCACATGAGCATCCGGATCTCGGGGTGCCCATTCGCGCTGTCCAAGGCATCGACCTCCGGACCCCATTCAATCGGCAACCTGAACCTGATCGATTCGTAGAGCGGGAGTGAATCGCTCACCCGAATATACACATCGGATTAGCCGATCGGCCCCGCCTGGGGTACAGTCGCCTCAAAGAAGACCAGACTCGTTGAGTCTCTGCAGAGAACGCAGTGATCGGAACACTCATGAGACCGGAGGTGGGCGCGTACCCAGCGGATGGTTCGGGCATGTCAGCGAGGGCGGGGCTGCGGCCGCGCGCGCGGTGTCGGCACTGGGATCGGGTGGCGTGCCAGCGCCGCGGGACTTGCGCCCGCAGGGGGGGGCCGTAGCTTCGGATTGCGGACCCAATCCCCAGGAGGAAGCATGGCACCACGCGCGTCCCTTCTCTGCCTGACCAGCGTCCTGCTGATCGGTCTAGCCCCACCAGCACATGCCCAGAACCAGACAACCCCAGACTGCGCGGCCCTGGCGAAACTGGAGTTACCGAACACCACCATCAACACGGCCGAACCAGTGACGGAGGGATCCTTCGAGATTCCCGGCTTCCCCAGGACGATCAGGGGCCTCCCACCATTCTGCCGAATAACGGGCATCATCGCTCCGACCCTCGCGTCGCGCATCGGGTTCGAGGTTTGGCTGCCGCTCGGGAACTGGAGCGGGAAGTTTGTGGGTGTCGGCAACGGAGGCTGGGCCGGTTTCGCCTCCTACGATGCCCTCGGCGGCCAGATCAGGCGAGGCAACGCTACCGCTTCGACGGACACCGGCCATGAGGGAACTTTCGGGTTGGACATGGCACGGTTCGCCGTCGAGTTCCCGGAACGCCTCGTGGATTTCGCGCACCGGTCACATCACGAAACGGCCGTGAAGGGGAAGGCCCTCACCGAGGCATTCTACGGTCGACCGGCGGACTACTCGTATTTCGTTGGGTGCTCGTCCGGCGGGTACGAGGGTCTCATGGAGGCGCAGCGATACCCCGAGGACTACGACGGCATCGTGGCCGAGGCGCCGGCGAACAACTGGACCCGCCTTATGGCCGCGACGTTCGATGCCAACCTGGCGGTGCTTCTGGATCCGAAGGGTGTGCTTTCTCCGGCGGCGCTGAGTATCCTGCATCGGGGAGTGCTCCAGGCCTGTGACTCGATCGATGGGGTCACTGATGGTGTGCTCGAAGATCCGCGGCGCTGCACCTTCGACCCGGCAACCCTGACTTGCCCCAACGGTCAGGTCAGTGAGGATTGCCTGACGACGGCCCAGGTAAAAGCGGCCCGACACGTCTATGGCGGCCTCAGAGACCCAGCAACGAGGACATCTCTCTATCCCGGGCTCGCCCCGGGGAGCGAACCCTTCTGGCCCTACCGGAACCCTGCCTTTCCGTTCTCCATCCCGGTATCCCATTACCAGTGGCTGGTCTTCTCCGATTCCACCTGGGATTGGCGGTCCTTCAGTTTTGACGACCCAGGGGACTATGAAGCTCACGTTCGTGCCGAGGCCAGATTCGCTCCTCTCATGAACGCGACTGATCCCGACCTTCGCGAGTTCCAGCGCCTGGGCGGCAAGCTGCTCCAACACCACGGCTGGAGTGACGGGCTGATCGCCCCACAGAACAGTATCGACTACTACGAGAGCGTATTGTCACTGTTCAACTCTGGCCGCACCCGGAATGACGCCATAGCCGACGTGCAGAGCTTCTACCGACTGTACATGGTGCCGGGGGTAGGACACTGCGGTGGGGGACGCGGGACGGACACGTACGAGATGCAGGCGGCGCTCGAACGGTGGGTCGAGCACGAGGTCGTGCCGGATCGCGTCATCGCGACTCGTCGGCTTTCCGGTGTGGTGGACCGCTCACGCCCGCTCTGTCCCTATCCCGCCGTTGCCGAGTACAGGGGCGGGGATACGAACCATGCCGACAATTTCGTGTGTCGCGTGCCCGGGGAGCCCTGAGACTCGAGCTGCCCGCCCTTGGTCCTCGACCCTTGCTCCCAAGGAAGAAGTCCATTCAGCTCGCCGGCAGCATTCGCCCGCGAGGAGGCGCGGACCCCGTGGTCATGGCTGGGGCTTCCACGGCCGGAGCCGGGGGACGAGCCTTGGCACCGCCTTCCGGTAATCCTCGTAGTCCGCTCCGAACCGGGACCTCAGCTGCGGTTCTTCGAGCAACGGGATGTAGATGGCGTTGATCGCGAAGAAGATGCCTGCCCAGAGGAGGTGGGGTGTTGATCGCAACACGAGACCTTCCCCCAGAAGTAGGAGAATCACCCCTGAGATCATGGGGTTTCGCACGAAGGAGTAGGGGCCGGTCACCACGAGTCGAGTTGGAGGATCCCAGGGAGCCAGAGTCCCCTGCCCATCCCTGCCAAATCGTCTGAGAGTCGCAGCGAAGAGGGCCGCTCCACAGGACAGAGCAATACCACCCCCGACAAGGGCCATCCAGCCCTGTGCTGAGGTGGGTCCTGAGGGGACGATGCCCGCGTTGCGTGCAATCCACAGGGGGATCACAAGGACGACCATCGCGGGGAACACCGCCACTGCGAGGGCCTGGCGAACGACCCAAGACTTGAGCAGGATTTATCTCGGCGAGAGTAAGGCCAACGCATGCCGTCGGGCAGTATCCGAATCAGGATCGCCCAGCATCCTCGCTAACTCCAGCACCCTGTCTTCCCCATGCAAGACCGCGACGTCGCTAGTGGCGAGACCACCCTGCACCGCCTTCGCCACGACCAAGTGCCTGTCCGCACGTGCCGCGATGGTCGGGAGGTGGGTGATGACCAACACCTGATGCCGCTCACTCACACTCGCGAGTAGCTCCGCCACCGCCAACCCCACCTCTCCACCGATCCCCTGGTCGACCTCGTCGAACACGAGCGTCGGGACCCGGTCGTGTGCCCCAAGCACGGTCTTGATCGCCAGCATGACGCGACTCAACTCACCACCGGAGGCACTGGTCGAAAACGGCCGCGGATCCAACCCCGGGTTGAGTTGTGCCATGAGCCGGAGATCCTCGGCGCCATGCGACGTGACGATATCCAACGGCACGACCTCCAGCGTGACCACACCATCGCTCAGCCCCAGCCGTGGCAAGAGCCGAGTGACCTCTCGACCCAACCTCTTGGCCGCGGCGGTGCGTTTCTCGGTGAGCCGCGCCGCCGTCGCCCGCAACACACCCTCCGCCTCTTCACGCCGCCGAGCCAACGCCTTGAGGTCAAAATCCGCCCGGTCCACCAGATCCAACTCCTCGGCGGCATTTCGCCCAGTGTCCAACACCTGAGCAATAGTCTCGCCGTACTTCTGCTTCAGGCGATACAGGAGATCCCGACGGCTCTCCACTTCGGACAGCCTACCGGGATCTTCTTCCAAGGTGTCTGCATAGTCCCCAGCCACTCGGGCCAGTTCCTGCAACTGCGCGAAGGCGCTGTCCAACAGTTCATGCCATGCATCCACGGACGGGTCGGTCTTCTCGAGCTGGCTCAGTGCCTTGTCCGCCGTGGCCAACGCACCGAGCGCGGAACCCTCGTCGCCGTCGAGCGCTTCGACTATCATCCTGGCAAAACCGGTAAGGGAGCCCGCATGCGCCAGACGCCTGGCTTCCGCGTCGAGTTCGTCATCCTCACCCAGCCTCAGCCCTGCACCCTCGATCTCTTTCACGACGTGTCGGAGGTAGTCGGTCCGGCGCTTGACCTCATCGCGCCGCGCACCCAATTCCACCTCCTCCTTCCGCAGACCCTCTACCCTGCCGTATTGCTCTGTGACCTCCCTTGCCAGCCCTGCCGTAGCCCCGTATTCGTCAACCACCTCCCGCTGGCGAGCAGGCTCGAGCAGCGTCCGTGTTTCGTGCTGTCCGTGGAGATCGACCAGCAGCTCGCCGATGCCGGAGAGCGAACCCATCGAAACCGGACTCCCATTCACCCAACCGCGACTCCGTCCCTCGACCGTGACTTCTCGCCGGAGTACCAAGGGCTGCTCGGAGGAGTCGAGCCCCAGATCCTCCAATGCGGACATCAACTCCGGGGACGACTCCTCGATCACCCCTTCGACCAGCAACCGCTTGGCACCCGACCGCACGGCCCCTGAGTCGGCACGCGCCCCAAGCAGGAGAGCCAATGCGTCGACGAGCATGGACTTGCCTGCACCGGTTTCGCCTGTGAGCACATTGAGGCCGGGTCCGAGGGAGAGAGTGACGTCGCCGATAGTGGCGAGGTCGCGGACCCGGAGTTCGCGAATCACCTGATGTCGTCGCGCTCGGTGAGGTCGCCCCAGCGGAGCGTGGTGCGGAGGCGCCGGTAGTACCGGCCAGCGGCGAAGCGAACGAGATGGACCCGATCCGGTGACTGACGGATCACCACCTTGTCTCCCTCGCCGAGCCTCAAATCCTGCTGCCCATCGATGCTGATCTGGAGGTCGGCGCTCCAATCCTTCACCGGAGCGATGGTAATCGCAGATGTGGACTTGATGACCAACGGCCGCACGGCGAGCGTGTGCGCACAGATGGGAGTGAGAACGATTCCCTCGACGCCCGGAGCCAGGATGGGACCGCCGGCACTGAGCGAATAGGCGGTCGACCCCGTGGGCGTCGCGATCACCACACCGTCGGCACTGAAGGGCCCCAACTCGACGTCATCCACCATCACGCCGAGCCTCACCATCCGCGCCACACCGCGCTTGTGGACCACGACATCGTTGAGCGCCGTGGGCAAGACCCGCTTCTTCGTACCCGAGATGATGACCGAAGTCAGCGTCATCCGCTCCTCGACCTGATGTTCACCCGCGAGGAAGCTGCCGATCGCCTCCTGATAGTCTGCTCGGGTCGCGACGGTGAGAAACCCAACACGACCGAGATTGACACCAAGGATCGGAATGGGACGACCCGCCAGGAGGCGCGCGCCACGCAGGAGGGTGCCGTCTCCACCGAAGGTGAAGAGCGCGTCGAGTGGTTCCTGCGTCAAATCGGATGGGGCAATGTCCCAGAACTGTGAGAGGACCTTTTCGGACCGCAACGCGATGCCCCGTGAATCGGCGGTTTGCTTGACCCAGGCGAGGTGGGCCTCGACACCTTCGTACTCGGCGTTGCCGATGACCCCGATGATCATCGGGCCTCGAGGCTTTCCTCATGGTAGAGGGCGGTGATACGCTCGGCGAGTCCGGACGGGGTAAGTCCAAACTTCGCGAGTTGCTTTGCTCGGGGCGCTTGCTCCATCAGGACGTCCGGCACTCCGATGGGGACGACCCGCACCTCTGGGTGGGTGGCCTGGAGGCGACCGGCGAGATAGGCGCCGAACCCGTTGGCCACTGTTCCCTCCTCGACGGTCACGATGGTGGTGCAGGTGAGCGCCAGCCGCTCGAGCATGAGCTCATCGAGCGGTTTCATGAACCGGCAATTCACCACGGCCGGGTCGAACCCCTCGGCGGCAAGCTTCTCCACAGCCTCGAGCGCCGGGTCGACCATGGTCCCCACCGCGAAGACGGCGAGGTCGTGACCTTCGCGCAGCAGATCCCACGTCCCGTAGGGCACCGCCGGGATGTCCGATACCGAAGAGGGTTGGCGTGGGGCCTTGTCCCGAGGGTACCGGGTGCAGAACGGACCGTCGTGGTCGAGAGCGGTGCGGAGGAGTCCGATCAGTTCGTCGCCATCGCGTGGTGCGGTGACGGTCATGCCGGGAACCGCCAGCATGTAGGCGATATCGTAGAGCCCCATGTGCGTCTGACCGTCTTCACCCACCAAACCCGCTCGATCCATACAGAAGGTGACGGGGAGCTTCTGCACCGCGATATCGTGGATGATATTGTCGTAAGCACGTTGGAGGAAAGTGCTGTAGATCGCGCAGATGGGTCGAATCCCCTGCGTGGCCAGGCCACCCGCAAAGGTCACCCCATGACCCTCGGCGATGCCGACGTCGAAGAACCGCTCGGGGTGCTCCTGCGCGAAGATCTTGGTCCCCGTGCCGGACGGCATCGCGGCGGTGATCACCACGAAGTCCTTCCGCTCGTGACCCAGCGTCGTGATCGCCTCGCCAAAGACCTGAGTCCACGCCGGCGGCCCACTGGACGCTTTCCGTGCCTCGCCGGTTTCCGGATCGTACGCCGCCAGCCCATGCCATTTCTCTCGATTCGACTCGGCGTGGGCGAAGCCCTTCCCTTTCTCGGTCAGGACATGAATGACCCGAGGCCCATCGAGGTCGCGAACAAAGGCCAGCGTGTCACACAGCTTGTCGAGGTTGTGACCATCGATCGGCCCGAAGTACCTGAAGCCCATCTCCTCGAAGAACATGCCTTCCGAGAACAGGTTCTTGACGCTCTCCTCGACGTTCTTGGCGAAGTCCACGATCCCTTCGCCGAACACCCCACCGAGTCGTTGCGTGACGTGCTTGACCCCATCGCGCACCCCATTGGCGAATGGATTGGCCACGATGCGGCCCAGGGTCTTGGCAATCGCCCCGACATTGGGCGAGATGGACATCCCGTTGTCGTTGACGATCAGGATGATGTCGCGGTCGGAGTGCCCCGCGTTGTTCATCCCTTCATACGACAAGCCGCAGGTCAGAGCGCCGTCACCGACCACCGCCACGACTTCGTAGTCGAGTCCCAGGAGATCCCGAGCCGTGGCCATCCCGAACGCCGCCGACATCGCGGTGCCCGCGTGCCCCGCCCCGAAGTGATCGTGCGGGCTCTCCGATCGGCGGAGGAATCCCGAAATGCCACCCTCAGTGCGTAGGGTGTCGAACCGGTCGTTTCGACCGGTGAGCACCTTCCAGACATAGGCCTGGTGGCCCACATCCCAGAGGACCTTGTCGCTCGGCGAATCGAACTGATAGAGAAGAGCGATGGCGAGTTCGACACAACCCAGACTGGCCCCGATGTGCCCCCCAGTGTGCGAGACACAGTCGATCAGTCGCTCGCGAATGTCGCGGGCGAGCTCCGGCAGCTGGTCTCGGCTGAGACGCTTCAGATCTTCTGGGTTCTTGACCGTATCGAGAAGGCTCATTCGCTGTCCGTGGCGGGGAATCAGGAGCTTCGGCTTACAATATAACGGGCGAGTCCAGTGAGGGTCTTGGAGGCGAGGGCGGGGGTGAGGTGGCCAATGGCCAGTTCTGCCCTCCGTTCGGCCTCGTGTCTCGCACCCTCGACGCCAAGGAGACCCACGTAGGTCGACTTGGCCAGGGCCATGTCTCGCCCAGCCGTCTTCCCCAATTGGGAGGTGGTCGCCGTGGCATCGAGGATGTCATCGGCGATCTGGAAGGCCAACCCGATCTCACGCCCATACCCGGCAAGAGACGTGATCTCCTCCTCTGCCGCCCCCGCCGACAAAGCTCCGAGCACACACGAAGCCTGGATCAACGCTCCCGTCTTCCGACGGTGGATCTCCATGACTCCATCGAGGTCACGAGCCTGCCCCTCGGCTTCGAGATCGAGCCACTGTCCCCCGATCATCCCACGGATCCCCCCCGCCTCGAGAAGGGTCACGGCCATCCGGCCCGCATCCACGGTGCTCATCTCGAGGTCGAGGGCCGCCTCCATCAACTGCTCCACCGCCACTGGCACGAGCAGCCATCCCACCAGGCTGGCGATTTCGACGTCGAAGCGGACATGGGTGGTGGGGCGACCACGCCGCTGGTCGTCGTCATCCATGCAGGGCAGATCGTCGTGGACGAGGGAATAGGTGTGGACGATCTCGACGGCGGCGCCAACTCCATCGATGGCCGGTGAGGATCCCCCTGCGGCCCGGTAGCTGGCGAGGACCAGTGCGGGTCGCACCCTCTTGCCCATGGTACCCAGCGCATACTTGAATGCCTCCCCGAGTCGACCGGGATGATCCTGCCGGAGCCGCGCCGCGATGGCTCGCAATCGTGTTTCGGTGACGGCGCGGGCCTCATCCAATACGGCCTTGGCGGAAGCGTCAGACGTCGAGGTCACGCAGCTGGAGGTCACCCTCCGCATTCTCGAGGACCTGCTGCACTTTCACTTCGGCACCAGCCACCTGATCCCGTGCGCCCCGCAAGAGGCCGATGCCCTCCTCGAAGAGCCGCAGGGCATCATCGAGATCCAGTTCCGCCGATTCCAGGGAGGAGACGATCTCTTCCAAGCGCTGGAGCGAGCCGTCGAGGGTGGTCGGCACCTCTTGCTTGCGACCCTTGCTCATGGCGACTCCGTCCGGGCAGCCACGATCCCATCCCGGACCTGCAGGTCGAATCGTTCGCCGGGACGGAACTCTTCCCTGCGGCGAAGGACAGCCCCTGCCTGGTTTCGAGGGACGGCGTACCCGCGTTCGAGTGTCTTGAGAGGGCTCAGGATCTGAAGCTGTGCCCCCAGCCGATCAACACGGACACGCACGGTGCGCAAGCGGTCGTGCATGGCGTGTCGCATGCGATCGCCGGAGCGGAGCATCCGTTCGCGCAGGAGTTCCGTTCGCCGGCGGAGACCTGCCCCGAGCCGGATACCGAGCGTGGCGATCCGTTCCACGATCTCCTCACGATCAGGAAGCGCCATCTCCATCGCTGCCGATGGAGTCGGGGCGCGCCGATCGGCAATTTCGTCGAGGAGCAAGAGATCGGTCTCGTGACCCACCGCACTGATGATCGGGATCGGTGCGCGAGCGGCGGCACGACATACGGCTTCGGAGTTGAAGACCACGAGGTCATCCTTGGCGCCTCCACCCCGGCCGATGACGCAGAGGTCGGCCGAGACGCGCTCGAGGAGCGCGAGGGCTCGAATGAGTGACCCCTCGGCCCGCTGCCCCTGCACCGTCGCGGGCAAGACGAGCAGGCGCACCGAGGGCCAACGACGGCGGGCGACGGAGACCATGTCTCCGAGCGCAGCCCCATCGAGACTGGTAATCAGGGCGAGGGTGACCGGGAGTTCGGGAAGTGGTCGCTTCCTCATGGGGTCGAAGAGACCGTCCCGCATCAGAGCCTCACGCGCCTTGAGGTAGGCCAACTGTTGGGCACCAATCCCCTCCGATTGGAGGAGGGTGACGGCGCTGAGCCGGAGGTCGCCTTTGCCACCCCAGAAGGTTGGGCGTGCGAGCAGGAAGACTTCGGCCCCATCCTTCGGGTCGGCCTTGACGCGTTGTGCGTGACTCTGCCACATCACGCATCGGAGTTGCGACTTCTCGTCCGCGAGGGAGAAGTACCAGTGCCCGTTTCGGTGCTTCCTGAGTTCCCGCAACTCCCCCTTGATCCAGATCTGCCCCAGGGTGTTGTCGATGGCCTTCGTGAGTACTTCGGCCACCTCGGTCACACTGAACGCCGTCTGGCGGGTATCGGGCAGCTGCAACGGCATGCCGATGATGTTACTTCCCGACCGGGAGACCGGCTTGCTGACGCACCGCCTGGAGCGTGTTGACCATCAGCATGGCGATAGTCATCGGGCCGACACCCCCTGGCACCGGTGTGATGGCCGATGCCACCTCGGCGACCGGCTCGAAGTCCACGTCCCCCACCAGGCGATACCCCCGCTTCGCCGTGGCGTCTTCCACACGATTGATCCCGACATCGATCACCACCGCCCCGGGTTTCACCATGTCGGCGGTTACGAACTTGGCACGACCGATGGCGACAACCAGGATGTCCGCTTGGCGGGTGATGCTCGGCAAGTCGCGCGAGCGGGAATGACAGACGGTGGTCGTACAGTTACCACCTGGTCCGTTCTGGATCAGGAGGTTCGCCATCGGACGTCCCACGATCGTCGAACGGCCGACGATCACGGCGTGCGCTCCCGCGGTCTCGATTCCCTCGCGCAGGAGCATCTGCACCACTCCCGAAGGAGTTGCGGGTTTGAAGGCCGTGGGGTCACCCAACACCAGCTTACCGACATTCAGAGGATGGAACCCGTCAACGTCCTTACTGGGATCCACACGGCGCAGGACTCGTTCGGTATCGACGTGCTTTGGCAGAGGAGTCTGGACCAGGAATCCGTGGATTGATTCGTCGGCATTGAGGTCGTCCACAGCGGCCAGAATCTCCTCCTCGGAGGCGGTCCCATCGAGACGCCGAGTCACGGACTTCATCCCGGCTTCCTCACAGGCGCGCCCCTTGTTACGAACGTAGACCTCGCTGGCCGGATCTTCCCCCACGAGAATCACACCGAGCCCAGGCCGGATTCCGTCGGCGACGAGCAAGGCCACCTCGGCGGCCACTTCCTCCCGGATGGTCTTGCCAAGTGCAGCCCCGTCGAGTCGTCTTGCGGTCACTTAGCCACCCCCACGGATCGTGTTTCGCGAATGACCACTACCCGGATCTGTCCCGGGTACTGGAGTTCCTGTTCGATTCTCTGCGCTATGGCTTCGGCCAAGGTCGCGGCCTCGTCGTCCCCAACCTTGTCCGGTGTCACGATGACCCGCACCTCACGGCCTGCCTGAATCACGTTGGTCTTCTCGACCCCCTTGAAGCCGTTGGCGATCTCCTCGAGGTTGGTGAGCCGCTTGACGTAGCTCTCGAAGGCTTCGCGTCTCGCCCCCGGCCGGGCTCCGGAGATGGCATCGGAGGCCTGGACCAGGACTGACTCGGCCGATTCATGGGGCACATCGTCGTGATGGGCCTCGATACAGTTGATCACGGCTTCCGACTCCCCGTACTTGCGGGCCATCTCCACACCGAGTTCGACATGGGTGCCCTCGTGCTCGTGTGTCAACACCTTGCCGAGGTCGTGAAGCAGCGCGCCCCGTTTGGCGAGCGCCACATCGAGCTTGAGTTCTGCGGCCATCATCCCTGCGAGCCAGGCCACTTCCTTGGAGTGGTCATAGATGTTCTGCCCGTAGGAGGTACGGTAGCGCATCCTGCCGATGAGTTTGATCAATTCGGCATGCAGGCCATGAATCCCCACTTCGTAGGCAGCCTGCTCACCGAGTTCCACCAATTCTTCGTCGAGTTGTTTCTCGACCTTCACCACGATCTCCTCGATGCGGCCTGGCTGGATCCGTCCATCGGTGATCAGTGCTTCGAGCGCCCGCTTGGCAATCTCGCGGCGGATCGGGTTGAAGCAGGAAATCACGACGGTATCGGGCGTGTCGTCGATGATGACATCGACGCCCGTGGCGGTTTCGAAGGCTCGGATATTCCTGCCTTCACGCCCGATGATCCGTCCCTTCATCTCATCGTTGGGCAGAGCCACCGAGGCCACCGTGGACTCACTCGTCGCGTCGGAGGCCAGTCGCTGGGCCGCCATCGCGATGATTCGCCTGGCCTCTTTGTCGGCCGTCTTCTTGGCCTGTTCCTTGATGTCGCGTGCCAACGCCGCCGCAGCGGTCTTGGCCTCATCTTCCGCTCGGCGCAGGACTTCCTGGCGCGCATCTTCTCGTGAGAGCCCGGCGTTCTGCTCGAGTCGCTCGCGGGCCTCGCGGTAGACCTGCTCGACTTCCCCCTCCTTCTGCCTCAGTTGGGCCTCCGTGTCCGCGGCGCGCTGTTCCCGCGCTGTCTGATCCTTCTCGCGGTGATCGAGTTGGTCGCTCCGGCGTTGCGCGTTTCGTTCTGACTCTTCGACCCGCCGAGCCATGCGGTCGATCTCCTCCCGCCGTTTCTTGAGTTCTTCCTCGATTTCTTCCCGGACTTTGAGTGCGGCCATCTTCCCCTCGACGACCGCCGCGGTCTTGACGCGCTCCGCCTCCTTCCGGGCGTCGGCCAGAAGGGTGCCGGATTCGGTACGTGCGTTGGCGAGAAGAGCGGCCGCCGTACGCCGCTTGATCCGGAGATAGCCGTATATCAGTGAGGTGGCCACGAGCAGGCCAAGGGCGAGCCCCGCGAGCAGCATGAGGGTGGGGTCCGACATATTTATCTCCAAACGCAGCTCAGGGGAGCCGCGGTGTGTTTACCCTTCGGAGTTGGGTCCGTTCGTTGGACTTCTTTTCCCCGAGGGGATCAGTCGCGTCAGTTCCTGCGCCAAGGATTTGATCTTTTCCGCTGATTCGGTATCGCCACGCCTACCCTGAAACAACTCGTCGGTGACAGCCAGACCTGCGAGTATCGCCACCTTGTGCACCTCGGCACGCGGGGCGGCGGCTTTGACCCCCCGAAAGATCGCATCGAAGTACTCTGCGATTTCCCTGGTGTATTCGGGTGGAACTTCGGAGCGTACGGTGAAGTCCTCCCCACCAATCGTCACGGTGACGGCAACACGTTCGGCGGTCATGCCGCGCCGCGGTCCCGGCTCTCCAGGAATACGAGCCGGCTGCTCAGGGCCTGAAGATGCTCCCGCGCAGCCGCAACGCGGCGCCGAAGTTCCTGGTTCTCTCCCTCGAGGTCGGCGATTCGCTGACGGACGCTGAGCAACTCCGATCCCGCCAAGGATCCACCCTTGGAGGTCACTTCGGTGAGTTCGGCCTCCGCCCGCTGACATCGCTTGCGGAGTACCTGAACTTCCTCGGCCAGTCGATGGAGCAGCGGCTCCAGCTGGTCCAGCGCCGTGTGGTCAGGACGTTCGTAGGACGACATGATGCTCCCGCGCTAGAGTGGAGCAGACCGTCTGCACCACAGAATCTACTTCCTCGTCACGGAGTGTCCGCTCCGGCGATCGAAAGACCAGTCTCACCGCCAGGCTCCGTGCGCCTTCCGGGATCCCAGGCCCACGGTACTCGTCGACCACTGTGCTAGACTCGAGCAGTGGACCCGCTCGGCCGGTCACCACGCTGAGGATTGTTTCGGCACTGAGGTCGTCCGGGACCACCAGGGCCAGGTCGCGTTCGGTCTTGGGAGTCGTGGCGTATGGCGCGAACACGACCCGCCCTTGCTCGGCCGAGGTCACCTCGATCTCGAGTCCATACAACCTTGCCGCCCAGCGAGGGGCATCGGCCGATGGCATACCTGCCCTACCTACTACCCGACCATCGGGCGCCTTGGCAAACCACCCACCGCCCCCGTCTTCAACTTGCAGGACCGCGCCCAGATGCGCCAGCGAGAGGGTCCGTTCGAAGAGTCCCTTGAGATCCCACTGGTCCAGGTCCTCGACCTTCCCCCCCCCGGTCCAATGCGCGGGCGCACGAGCACCGGTGAGCACGGCGGCCACCCGGATTTGTTCGGTGGGACGGCCGCCCTCCTCGCCAGGCAGGAACACCGTTCCGATTTCGAAGAGACGGATGTCGCGGGTGTGAGCCCCCCAATTCCGTTCAACCTCTCGAATGAGTCCGGGGAGAACATCCCGGCGCAGGAACCGGTGGTCTCCGGAGAGGGGGTTCTGAACCTCCACGGCCGCACCCGGATCGCTGGGTTCGAATGGGAGGGTCACGACTTCGAGGAGTCCCTGCCCCACCAGCCCTCGCCTCACACGGTTCTCGGCGACACTGGCCGGCGAATCGGGGAGGGTCGACCGACGATAAGGTCGCAAGTCGGAGGGAATGTTCTCGTAGCCGTACTGTCGGGCGACTTCCTCGACCAGATCGATTTCCTCGGCCAGGTCGGTGCGCCAACCGGGTACTTCGACGGCGAGGCGCTGATCACCCGGTTTGGCGACAACAGTCGCACCGACGGCCACCAGGGCCTTCTCGATGGTTGCGATTGACAGGTCCAGCCCCAACACCTGGGCGACCCGCGCCTGCCGGAGGAAAATCCTTGGGGGATGCTCCTGACCCGGCCAGACGTCGACCGGTGGATCTTCCACCCGCCCTCCAGCCGATCGGAGGATCACCTCCAGGCAGCGGCGGAGCGCCTCTGGCCCGTTCCATTTGTCGACCCCGCGTTCGAAGCGGTGGCTCGCTTCGGAGGGAATCGCGAGGGCCTTTCGTGCGGCGCGGACTCTTCTCGGGGAGAACCAGGCACACTCGAGAAAGAGATCGACGGTTTCGGGGCCAACTTCCGTCGCCTGGCCACCCATGACCCCTGCGACACCGACTACTCCCTCACCGTCTCCGATGACCAGCATGCCTTCCGAGAGTTTGCGATGCTCGCCATCGAGCGTCTCGACCGTTTCACCGGCCCGGGCGGCTCGCGCGGTCACCAGGTTCCCACGCAGCGTACCCAGATCGTAGGCGTGGAGTGGTTGGCCGAGCTCCATCATGACGTAGTTCGTGGCGTCAACAACGTTGCTGATCGATCGAAGCCCTACTGACTCCATGCGTTGGTGGAGCCACCGAGGCGAGGGTCCGACCTTCACGCCCCGGACCACCGCGCCCAGAAAGCGGCCACATCCATCGCGGTCGTCGATGCGAACTTCGATCTCGCCCGTGCGTCCCGATATGGAGTCGACGCGGTTGATTGCCGGAGGTTCTTCGATAGTTCCCGGAAGGGCGGGAAGACGGAAGGGCACACCGTACGAGGCCGCCAATTCACGCGCGACTCCCTTATGACTGAGCAGATCACCCCGGTTTGGCGTCACGTCGAGCAGGATCCGTTGATCGCGGAGGCCGAGCAGGTCGCGGAACGAGCTGCCGGGAGTTGGAGAACCATCGAGTTCGAGAATGCCGTCGTGATCTTCGCCGAGCCCCAACTCACGCGGTGAACACAGCATTCCTTGGGAAACTTCTCCGCGAATCTTCCGCTGTTCGATGCGCATGCCACCCGGCAGCTCATCCCCGACACGAATGAACGGGTAGTACCCACCAGTCTTCACGTTCGGGGCTCCGCAGACGACATGCCGAGGCTCGCCGCTTCCGTCATCGACCAGACAGACACTGAGACGATCGGCGTTGGGATGTGCGCGGGCTTCCTCAACCCGCCCGACGACAATCGGCTCGAGCGCGGCATGGAGGTCGGCGATCTCATCCGTCGGAGCGGCGCGCATGGCCAAGCGATGTGCCACCTCAGCCGCGTCGAGCGATCGACCCAGGAATGCCTCGAGCCAGGAGCGCGAGAGATTCATTCGGGCGCTCCGGCAAACTGACTCAAGAGCCGCACGTCCCCTTCGTAGAGCATCCGAATGTCGGGGACACCGTACAACGCGAGACACATTCGTGCTGGCCCCATCCCGAAGGCCCACCCGGTGTAACGCTCGCTGTCGACGCCGGCGTTCTCGAGCACGCGCGGATGCACCATCCCACACCCGAGAATCTCCATCCATCCCGTGCCTTTGCACGCGGCACAGCCGGTGCCCGCACAGAGCTGGCACCGGATGTCCATTTCGGCGGAGGGTTCGGTGAAGGGGAAGAAGGAGGGTCGGAACCTCACGTCTGCCGCGCTTCCGAAGAAGCTGTGGGCGAAGTGCGTGAGGGTGGCCTTGAGATCGACGAAACCGATCCCCTCATCGACCGCGAGTCCCTCGATCTGATTGAAGGCTGGGGCATGCGAGGCGTCGAAGGGATCGCGGCGATACACGACGCCGGGAATCACCACCCGATACGGAGGCGGTCCGCCTTGCATCACCCTGATCTGCACCGGAGAGGTGTGAGTGCGGAGGAGCAGACGATTCTGCGGATCAGCGGATGGCCCCGCCAAGTACATGGTGTCGTGCATGTCCATGGCAGGGTGATCGGGCGGGAAGTTGAGGGAGAGAAAGTTGTACCACTCGTCCTCGACCTCGGGGCCCGTCGCGACGGAGAATCCGAGGTCGCGGAAGATGCCGAGGATGGCATGCACGACCTGGTTGACGGGGTGAACCGCACCCATCCAGGTGTGCCTGGCGGGCATCGAAAGGTCACCAGAGAGGCCACTGCGCCCGGCGTCTCCCTCCAAGGCGGAACGACGGGCCTCGAAGGCCTCTTCGAATCGGGCCTTCAGTGCGTTCACGGCCGCGCCGAAGGAACGCCGTTCGTCGACTGGGAGTGTGGGGATGCTCCGTAGCGCCGCGGTGAGGGCGCCACTCTTTCGACCGAGAATGGCGATACTCTCCACTTCGAGAGCGTCGTGGTCGAGTGTGTCGATGTTCTTCAGCCGCTCCTCGAGTTGCTCCAGCGAGGGCGGCGTAACGTGATCGGTCATAACACCCCGAATCTCGGACTACGCGACGCGAGACAGGGCGCGAAAACTAGATGTTGCTCTTCGCTAGCTCTGCCACCCGCGCAAAGGCGTCCGGGTCGTGCACTGCAAGGTCGGCGAGCACCTTTCGATTGATTTCGACCCCAGCCTTCGACAGCCCGGCCATCAGCCGACTGTACGACAGGTCATGAAGTCGCGCCGCCGCATTGATCCGCGTAATCCACAGGCGCCGGAAGTCACGCTTCTTGTTGCGCCGATCGCGGTACGCGTACCGCATGGCCCGTTCGGCGGTTTCCTTGGCAGCCTTGTACAGCTTGCTGCGACCACCCCTGGCTCCCTTGGCACCGGCCACGATCTTCTTTTTTCTGGCGTGATGCGCCACGCCACTCTTTACACGAGGCATTGGATTCCCCCTACCGCTGGATCAGACGAATGGTCCGCGGGTAGTCCGCTTCACTGACGAGCGCTGGCTTCCCCAATCGGTTCTTTCGTTTCCGCGTCTTCTTGGTCAGGATGTGGCGCTTGTTCGCCCGATTGCGCTTGATCTTCCCGGTGCCGGTCAGCGTAAACCGCTTCGCCGCCGCCCGCTTGGTCTTCATTTTCGGCATCGTATCGTTCCTCTCAACCCTGTGACATCCGTCGTGCAGTCGTCCCCGCTACTTCGGAGCGATCACCATCGTCATCGTCCGGCCTTCCACTTTGGCGGCAAACTCGATCTTGCCCACATCTTCCAATGCCGCCGACACCCGGTCCAGCACCGCGCGACCGAGGTCCATGCGTGCCATCTGTCGGCCACGGAACATCATCGTGACCTTCACCTTGTTGCCTTCCAGCAAGAACTCCCGCGCATGACGTGTCTTGAAGTCGAAGTCGTGATCATCGATCCCCGGCCGGAACTTGACCTCTTTGATCTGGATCACATGCTGCTTCTTTTTCGCCGCCCTGGCCGCCTTGGCCTCTTCGAACTTGAATTTCCCATAGTCCATGATCTTGACCACGGGGGGCCGAGCCATTGGTGCCACTTCGACGAGATCAAGTCCGCTCGCCTCAGCGAGGGACATCGCCTCATCAACGGGCAGGACTCCAAGTTGTTCTCCGGTGGCGCTGATCACGCGTACCGGACTGATCCGGATTTGACGATTGACCCGGACACGTCGCTCACGTTCGTTCGTTGACAGTGTTGGTCCTCCCTCGTGAAACACAAAACACCCCGCGAGCGCGGGGTGTCCGAGACGCGATACATCCGCCGGTGAGGCGGAGTGCATCGGTGCTGGGACCCGGTCGCCCAAGACTGCAGCTCGGGGTGGGGGGCTCGTGCCCCCACTTCCTTTGGGCCTAAAGCATACCCGGGCCGGTGCCTCGAGTCAATCAGCTCCGGGCATCGTGGCCCAACATTCCAGCTCAATCCTGGCTCCCAATGCCAGCCCCGAGGCGCCAAAGGCGCTGCGGGCCGGGAGGTGGGTCGTGAAATAGGTCACGTAGACCTCATTCATCGCCTGCCACTCGGAGATATCCGCCAACATGGCCGTACACTTGATCACCCGATCAAGGGACGAACCGTTGGCCTCCAGGACCTCCCGGATGTTGTCCAGGGTCTGCCTGGTCTCGGCGGTGATCCCCCCCTCGACCAGCGTCCCCGTCGAATCTTCCCCGACCTGTCCACTCAAGAAGAGGAAGTCGCCCACCCGAACTGCATCGGAGAATGGCATCCCGGATGAGGGGTCTGCCATGAGGTATGCCACCTCCACTCCCTCTTCGGCGTCTTCCGCTGCCTCTCCACCCGCCTCCAGCTGACAACCCACCAGCGACACCACGAGGACCGAAGCCCATACTGCCCTAGACCGTTGGAACATCGTTTCCTCCTAGGTGAGGTGTTCCATCCATCGTCTCGTGAGGTGAGCGAGATGCGCAATGACCTCTCGGTCGGTTCGGCCTGACCGCTTTGGCACATGGAACCCGTGATCGGCCTCGGGGATGATCTCCAGGCGCGCCCGCGGTCCGAGAGAGGCGCACAGTGCACGGAGGCGACCCAGCTCGGCGAGCCGGTCCCGTTCGCCCTGCAAGAAGAGCATCGGGACGTTGACCTTCCGGAGATGCGCGGCCCGCTCGTCTGCCTTCTCCGGTGCGCCGGCAGGGTGAAGCGGAAATCCGAAGAAAGTCAGTCCCGTCACGTCGAGCCCACCTTCCGCCATGGCCCGCGAGGACATGCGTCCTCCCATCGACTTGCCACCGGCAAACAGGGGCATCCCTCCGAAGCGCTTCAGCGATGTCTCCACGGCGACCCGCACGGTGTCCAGCAAGACCGGCGAGCGATCGGGGCGCCGTGAACCACGCTGCATGTAAGGGAACTGGTACCGGAGCGTGGCGATCCCCTCCGCGGCAAATGACTCGGCGAGTTGCTGGATGAAGGGGTGGTCCATCCCTGCCCCGGCACCGTGCGCGAGAGCAAGCCCGTATGACGCACCGTCGGGGATGTTGAACCGACAGCTGACCGAACCCCTCCCCTCCACCTCGAAGCTGGTGGGCACGTCGGCTTACGCGTCGTCTCGAGCGAATGGTGCCTTCACGACATCAACGAGTTCCGGCCCACGTTCGCCGGACACCACCAGGCCCGACACGACGTCCGGATCGTGCTCGAAGATCACTCGCCAGTGATTGGCAGAGGCGTCCTCAAGGAGGGCCCGTTTCGATTCGAGGGTGCGAAGAGGCTCCACGTCGTACCCCATGATCCAGGGCAAGGGCAGATGGGCTACGGTGGGGATGAGATCCGCGACGAAGACCGCGGTGTCATCGCCACTCTCGATGACGATGGCTTGAAGATAAGGAACGTGACCGGGAACCACCCGCGCCCGAATCCCCGGCAAGATCTGTTCGTCATCCTCGATCAGTCGCCAGCGCCCGGCGTCGGCGATGGGTTCGAAGTTCGGTGGCAGGTAGCTCGCCTGGGTGCGTTCGTTGGTGTTCCGCGCGTACTCCAGCTCCCCCTTTTGAACGACATAGGTCGCGTTGGGGAAGGCGAGGCGCACCTCACCTCCCTGGCGAACCGTGTTGCCACCGGCATGATCGAAGTGAAGATGGGTATTGATCACCCACCGGATGTCTCCGGGTTCGACACCGGCCTCCGCCAGCGCGTCCTCGAGTTGGGTCGGTCCGGTTTGGCCAGCGTTTGCCACGCCGTAGATATCGGTGAACTTCTCGTTCTCCTTATTGCCAATCCCGGTGTCGAGCAGTGTCCATCCATCAGGATGCTCGATCAGGATACATCGGAGTGCGAGGGAGATGCGATTGCGATCATCCGGCGTGATCCGGCGCGACCACAGGGGTCGGGGAACGACACCGAACATCGCCCCGCCGTCGAGTTTCTGGATGCCCGCTTCGAGGGCGTGACAGCGCAGGGATCCGACCAGGAATGGCGTGACCAACGTCATGGGGTCAATTCCGGATTCTCGCCGGCCTCCTTGCTTTTGCGCTTTCGTTTGGGTCTCCGCGAGGGACGAGGCCGTCGCAATTGCAGCCCTTCGAGGTCCTGCAGCGTCTTGGCTCCCGCTTCGCGCGCCAACGGGAGAAGACGCGTGAGGAGTTCCGCCGTGGCCCACGCGTCTCCACCGGCTCGGTGCCGGGCCGGATTCTCGAGTCCGAAGTACTGGGTCAGCCAATCGAGGCCGCATGATTCCGCCGCAGGGACCAGTCGTCTTGCGAGACGGGCCGTGCACAATCGCGGGCCCATGAGACTGATCCCCTTGGCGCGACGGAGTTCGGCGGAAAGGAACGACCAATCAAACCGGACGTTGTGGGCAACGAACACTCGCCCCGCCAGTGCCTCGACGACTTCATCGGCGATCTCATCGAAACGAGGGGCCAAACGCAGGTGTTCGTTGGTGATACTGGTAATGCGGGTGATCACACGCGAGAGGGGTCGGTCGGGATGGACCAGTCGGTCGAGCACGGTCTGCCGACGAGGCCCCTGGGTCACGACGACCGCCACTTCGATGACGCGATCGGCACCACGTGAGGCCTGGGTCCCGGTCGTTTCTACATCGACGACCGCAAAGGCGCACTCATCGATGAGCGGTGACGCGGAGGCGGCCGGGACCAGACACCACCGCCCATCCGAGAGCCGCGAGACCCTGGGATCGGCGCCGAGGAGAGCATTGGTGAGACGCTCGGCAACCGTCGGAGGAGTCCCCGACAACCCCAGCACCTTCCCAGTGATCGTCTCGGCGGATTGCGGGCCACCCGCGAGCAGGTCCCGGGCGCGCTCGGCCAAGGTTGAGGAGGGGGGGGTGTTGAGACCAATCACGGAGCAGAGGACAGTGCCCCCTGCCGTGCGCGGTCACTGCAATGCGGTGAGCGCGAAGGTGAGGGCTTCGAGATCGAGAGAGAGGTTGACGTTTTTGAGTGCGACGTCATCCGGAACCGTGAGTTGGGACGGGGCGAAGTTGAGGACAGCCTTGATGCCGCACCTCACCAGGCAGTCGACGATGACCTGCGCTTGATCGCCGGGCACCGCGATAACACCGATGTCCACCGGGTTGGCTTGGAGGTCGCGCTCGAGATCGGCCACATCTCTGGTACGCAACCCGTCCCACTTACCGCCAACCTTGGCGGGATCGTTGTCGAAGATAGCAACGACGTCAAATCCTCGCTCCCGAAACCCGGAGTGTTGCACCAAGGCGGTTCCCAGGGCTCCAGCCCCGACAACCACCAGGCGGAAACGCCGGGAAAGCCCAAGGATTTCACGCAGGTGCTCGGCAAGCTCGTGAACCCGATACCCCAGCCCGCGCTTTCCGAACGACCCGAAGAGGGAGAGGTCTTTGCGCACTTGAGCGGACGTCGTCCCACCGCGATGGGCCAGAGCCTCTGAACTGACGGTCTCCTCACCATCCCGTTCAAACTCCTCGAGAAACCGGAGATAGAGGGAAAGGCGGCGGATGGTGGAATCAGAGATTCGGCGCATGGGGTTATTGTGAAATATTTCACAAACCTACCCACGCCACTGCCCCCAGTCAACGACTCCGCGGAAAAGCGCGACCAGGACGGAGGGACTCAAAACCTCCGCCCTCTCCATGGGATCGAGACCCAATAGCTCGAGTAGCCCCACAACCTGCTCCGGACTTCGACCGGTCATTTCCCGCAGGGCTCGGCGGATCTGTTTGCGCCTGAGACCGAAGAGGCCAGCAAGGAACCTGCGGAACTCCATGACCTCGTGCGGCAGGAGGAGTGGGTCCGGGCGTGGCTTCAGCAGCAGCACGGCCGAGTGGACCTGGGGTGCTGGATGGAACGCTCCCGGCGGCACGGTGAAGAGCCGCTCCGCTTCGGCCTGCGCAGCGATCCCCACGGTCAGCGCTCCATATGCCTTCGTCCCGGGCTGTGCGGTTACCCGGTCGGCCACTTCTTTCTGCACCATGAAGACAACCAGGCGCGGCAGTGGGACATGCGCCAACGCCTTTTCCAGGAGTGGTGACGTGATGTTGTAAGGAATGTTGCCGACCACGAGATAGTCATCGGTCCCGGCGATGGCCGGCCAGTCCAGAGAAAGTGCGTCGGCCTGGTGAAGATCAACGGTGCTGAACCGGGAGCGGAGGGCGGTACAAAGATCGCGGTCGATCTCAATGACGGCCAAGCGGGCACCACGTGCCAGCAGGATTTCGGTGAGGGCACCCTTCCCTGGCCCGATCTCGATCACCCTGTCACCAGGGCGGATCTCGAGTGCATCGGCGATCCGGCCGAGGATCGCTGGGTTGGTCAGGAAGTGCTGTCCGAATCGACGCCGGATGGCCACCGCTCAGATACGCATGACCAGGAGGGTGCGGTCGTCCTCCAACTCGGGTGAGAAGGCATCGACCTTTGCCATGATGGTTCCGACGATCGTGTCGGCATCCTCGGATCGCAACGCCACCAGGTGTTCGAGAAGTCGCTGCTCGCCGAACCGTTGGTCTCCTTCCCCGCTCGCCTCGATCAAACCATCGGTCCATAAGGCGAGGAGATCGGTGCCCGGTGACCAGGAGATTTCCCCCTGCCCGATCTCGCTCACCCCCCCAAGACCCAGCGGAGGAGCAGTGGCCTCGAGTCGTTCGGCGCTCCCGTCGGGAAGGATGCGAAACGCGTAGGGATGACCGGCATTGGCGTAGGAGAGTGTCCCCGCTTCGCGGTCGAGCACACCGTAGAACACCGAGGCGTACATCTCCGTGGAAGAGAGTTTCGCCACGAGACTCTCGCGAAGACGCCTCAGCGTCTCGGCGGGCGGGACGGACGTGGCGATGTGAATGCCCGCGGCGGAGAGCACGAGGGCCATGACCAGGGCGGCAGAGACCCCATGTGACGACACATCGCCGAGCATCACACCCACCCGCCCTCCACCGAGGCCGAGAAAGGAGTAGAAGTCGCCACCGACGGACGAGGCAGGCAGGCAGGTCACGGCGACTTCGGCTTCGCCTCGAAGCGTGTCCGGGTCGGGCATGAGTTTGGCCTGCAAGTCGTGCGCGAGGTCGAGTTCGGCTTCGAGGCGTTGTTGCTCACGTTCCCGAGAGGCCAGTCTGGCATTCTCGATGGCCGCCCCAATCTGACCAGCCACCGCGCTGACCAGTTTTCTGTCTCTCGGGGTAAACTGGTCCTCTTCGATGCGGTCGGTGAGGTTGATGACCCCGATGCAGTTGGCGATCGTACCCGGTGCCGCATAGCTGATGGGAACAGACAGGTAGGCTTCGCCCTGATAGAACGGGGTCCGATCAGCGTCCGTCCCGGTTGCCTTCACCCGCCCGATCAGACTGCGTTGTTCGCGAAATGCCCTCGCTGCGATCGACGTCGGATCGTCGATGGGAATCGGCTCTGCGTGGCGCGCTTCGAATCCCTGGGCGGCGACGACATTCAGTTGATCGAGAGTCTCATCCCACACGAGAATCGATGCCCGGCGCACCTTCACCACGCGACTCACCTGGCGGATGATGGTCCGGGCCGCCTCCTCGAGTCGTACGGTGTGACCGAGGATCTCGCTGATGGCATAGAGCAGATCTATCTCGGCGTAGCGGACGTTGAGTTCCTGCCAGAGGCGTTCGGCCTCCCGTTCGCTGGCAAGGAGGCGTTCGAGCAGCGGGGCCACGAGGGCAGCACGTGGGGTGGCGGTCGGTCGCTTCCCGTCCTCGGCAATTTCCAGCCAGAGTCCGATGCTCTCGGGAACCGGAATGAGCCAACTCGACCCACCCGGCGTCGTGCGCGGGCCTTCCGACAGCTCACCATCGAGAACCCAACCCGGATCCTCCCCCGCCACGAGGCGGGGTGGATCGGTCACAGACATCCAGAGCCGAAGACGAGACTTGGTGAGGTTGCCGATCAGTTCGAGAACAGTGGCCAGCCGCCCTACCAGCGGGGCAAAGTCATCCAGATCGTATTCCCCTTCGCGTTGAATGCTACGTGGTCCGCCAAGTGACGGATGATGAGGAGCCCCCTTCCACAGGGCCGTTCGCGCGCGTCCTCCTCGCGTGGGTCCGGGACTGCTTCGGGGTCGAAGCCAACACCTTCATCGCTCACCGACACGCGAACGTGGCGTTCTTGAAGCTCGATCCTGACGGCGACGGCCTTGGAGGGATTGCTCTCGTTGCCCTGTGCGATGGCGTTCGAGATGGCTTCGGCGATGGCGCTCCGCAAACGGAACCTGGTACTCCGGCTTGGTTCACCGCCCTCGACACAGAGCGTCACGAGACAGTCCACCGCCTCATCGAGCAGGCGCAGATCGCTTGGCACGACCAGCAGCAGTACGGCTTCAACTCCGTCCTCGGGTCGTCCTGGGAGGCGCTCCACGCGGAGCATTCGTTCCTCCGGCATGCCCCTCCGCTCAGTAGCCGTCCAACGCCTGCTGGCGATCGGGGTAGATGGCGAAGAGGGTGTCGAGTTTGGTGAGCTCGAACAGCGAACGGAGATCATCATTCAAAGCCGCGAGCCGAATCTGACCACCAATTTCACGGACCCGTTTGGAGATCGTGACCAAGGCCCCCAGGCCTGACGAATCGATGTAACCGGTCTCCGTACAGTCCAGCAGGAACTTGCGGGCACCACCGTCGGCAGCCTCCTGGACGACGTGTTTGAGATCCTGGCGGTTCCCCACCGTCAGCTGGCCCTCCACCTCGACGATGGTCACATCGCCCTTGGTCGTGGTCGTCAACCCCATGCCAAATCCTCCCGTGTGGTGTGCGTCGAGATGCCCTGGAGTGCCACTGTGGCGGAGACATCCACAATATCATCTACGGTTGCCCCGCGCGACAAATCGGACATCGGGCGGAGGAGCCCCTGGAAAATGGGACCGACCGCTCGTGCTCCAGCCAGGTGCTGCACCAGTTTGTAGGCGATGTTCCCAGCGCCGAGATCGGGGAACACCAGGACATTGGCCTGGCCACCGACGGGAGACCCGGGTGCCTTTGCCTCGGCGATGGCTGGGTCCAAGGCGGCATCCCCCTGAAGCTCTCCATCCATGCGAACGTCAGGTGCAATTTCCCGGAACCGGCTCACGGCGCCCCGCACCCGGTCGATGTCAGGTCCGCCGGCGCTGCCATGCGTACTATAAGAAAGAAACGCAACCACCGGTTCATCACCGACCAGTTTCCGCCTGTCGCTGGCGGCCACCAAGGCGATTTGTGCCAACTGCTCGGAATCCGGGTGCTCCACCACCGCGCAGTCTGTAAAGCTCAGAACCCGATCGTCCGGCAGGGCCATGTAGAACGCCGAACTGAGCAGCCCTCCAGCCGGTGTGCCGATCGCCCAGAGCGCCGCCCGAATCACATCTGCGGTGGTGTGGTTCGCCCCGGCCACGCAGCCATCCGCCTCACCCAATGCCACGAGTCCCGCGGCAAAACGGAGGGGTTCCTGGGCCAGGTCGAGGGCGTGGACACCATCCCGAACCCTGTCAGGGCGCCGCTCGCGCAGCAACTCCGCCACGGCGGTCAGGCGAGGGTGGTCTCGGATCTCCCCGTTCTTGCTCCCGAATACCACCGGTTCGCAAATCGAGCCCGTTCTCAGATACTCGGCTGCCGTGCGAACTCGAGGATCGTCCCCTTCGGGAAGGATGATCCGCGCCCTGAGCGGTCGAGCGCGTTCATGAAGACGGTCCCGGAAATTCACGATCCGAATCGGTCCGCGAGCGCCTCCCCAACGGCGGGATGGACGAGCTGGCTGACGTCACCGCCAAACATGGCCACTTCGCGTACCAGCGTGGAACTGACGTAGGTGAGGTGGTTCGCCGGCGCCAGGAACACCGTTTCCAGCGCCGGGTTGAGTTGTCGATTCATGAGGGCCATTTGCAGTTCGTACTCGAAGTCGCCTGCCGCACGAAGACCGCGTACCACGACACTGGCGTTCCGCTCCCGGGCGAAGTCGGCGAGCAGCCCACGGAAGCTCTCGATGGTGACGAAGGGCATTTCATCCACAATCGTCTCGAGCAAGGCAACGCGTTCGGGAACCGTAAAGAGCGGTTCCTTGGCGACGTTCTCCGCCACAGCGACAATCACTCGATCGGCCAAGGCGAGACACCGCCGGATCAGATCTTCATGACCTCGCGTCGGAGGGTCGAAGGACCCTGGATAGATGGCGATTCGGTTCATGGACCGTGACAGAAAGTGATGGAAGTATCCCCGTAGCGTCTGGTGTCATCACCCGCGAGAGCCACCGAGGTTGCGTGCTCGACGGCCAGCAAACGAGCAAACGGTTGTTCCCGAAAGGCGCGAACCACCCGTTCGGCATAATCCTTCGCATACGGCGGATCCGCAAGCGCGAGGTCATATCTGTCGGACCCGAGCTTGCCGAGGAAGGTCATGGCATTTGCCCGCACGATACGCGACCGGTCGCGGACGCCGAGTGCCTCGACATTCCTTCGAAGCAATGCCAATGACGCCGGAGCCGACTCGACGAAGTGGACCTCCGCCGCTCCCCTCGAGAGGGTTTCGAGCCCCAACGCACCGGTACCAGCAAAGAGGTCGAGCACCCTGGCGCCCTCCAACATGGGGGCGAGGATGCTCATCCAGGCCTCCCGAACACGGTCTGAGGTCGGGCGCACATCTCTCCCCCCGGGTGTGAAGAGTCGTCGACCTTTGAACTCTCCGGCAATGATTCGGGTCACTGATCGTCAGACGACTTCAGCGTGTCGGCAGACGTCAGCGCGAGCACTCGTGCCTGGAGAGTGCTCTTCCCGCGAAACTCGTTCTGTTCGAGCCGCAGAGCCGCGTCCACCCTCTTCCCTCCACCGAGCACGCCCTCCGAACGCTCGGCGAGGTTGAACCCGATCGCGTCGAGTCGATGGCGCCCTTCACGGAGGACACCCTTCAAGTGGCCGTGTCCCACGACTCGTGGCTCCTCGAACTCTACATCACGAATCCCGAACACCGGCGATGGATTCCCCATACCGCACGGTTCCAGGTACCGGCACAGCCGCTCCAGGTCGTCCGTGGCATCGTCAAGGCCGATCAGGAGGTCGACACGTTGTTCCGGTCCCAGCGAGTCGGGCTCCAACTGGCGCCGTGCCACCTGGGTGAACCGCTCACGAAACGCGTCGAAGCGGTTCCGTGCGATCGTGAGGCCACCGGCCATCTTGTGACCACCGTAGCGCTCGAGCAGATCACCGCACTCGACCAGGGCCCCGTGGAGATCGAACCGCGAAATGCTCCGCCCGGATCCCTTCCCGGTGTCACCCTCGAATGCGATGAGAAAGGCGGGACGACCGTACCGCTCCACCACTCGTGACGCGACGATCCCCACCACACCCGGGTGCCACGCCTCACCCCCAAGCACGATTGCGGAGTCACGCGTCGCGTCGAAGTCTTGCTCGACGAGAGCGATGGCCTCTTCGAGAATCCGTGCGTCGAGGTCCTGGCGTTCGGTGTTCCGAACTTCGAGTCGATCGGCGAGCGCCGCCGCCTCCGCCGGATCATCCGAGAGAAGGAGTCGGAGCCCGTCCGCCGCTTCGCCCACACGGCCGGCGGCGTTGAGTCTGGGGGCGAGAATGAATCCGACCTGACCGGCCCGGATCGTCTTGCCCTCGAGTCCGGATGAGCGGATCAGCGCCTGTAGGCCAACCCATCGCGTCTGTTGCAGGAGCCGAAGCCCATGACGTACCAGGGTACGGTTTTCCCCGACCAGGGGAACCACATCCGCCACCGTCGCCAACGCGACGAGGTCGAGGGCGTGGAGGGGATATGTCGGAGGTAACCCCAGTGGAGCGACGAGAGCTTGCAGCAGCTTGAAGGCGATGCCGGTTCCACACAGCATCCCCAAGCCGGATTCATCCCCAGCCTGCTGCGGATCGACCACCGCGACCGCCCTCGGAAGTTCGGCTCCCGGAAGGTGGTGATCGGTCACGATCACGTCGATGCCGCCCTCATTTGCCTGTGATACCGTCTCAACGGCCGTGATGCCGCAGTCGCAGGTGATGATCAGGCCTGCCTTGAGCCGTGCGGCCTCGGCCAACCCGGCCGGCCCGAAGTCGTAGCCATCCCGCAGTCGGTGGGGGACGAAAGGGATCGCCCGCGCCCCTGCTTCGCGCAGGGCGCGCGTCAGGAGGGCTGTCGCCGATTGCCCGTCGACATCGTAGTCGCCATGAACGAGGATGTTTTCTCCGGTCTCCACCGCCTGCACGATCCGGGTGACCGCGTTCTCCATCCCCAGGAGCGTCCCGGGGTCGCTCAAGTCATCGAGGGTGGGCCGGAGAAAGGTCTTGGCGCGCTCGGGGTCCACGTGGCCACGCTGCGCGAGGAGGCCCGCCAACGGCAGGGGGATCGACAACTCCCGAGCGAGGTGGCGGGTGATCGTCGGGTCGGCGGGTGGGTGGAGCACCCATCGGGTGGCGAGCGTGGAGGATGGTCCCCGTGTCACGCCACCTCGTCGGCCGTGTACAGAATGACACCACAGGCCTCGCAGTGGTCGAGAATGGCTCCCGTCCGAATCTGGTTCCGCCGACTCATGGGGATGGCCGTGAAGCAGGCTCCGCAAGCGGCGCCGTGCATGGCCACGACGACCGCGGTGTTTCGCGACTGGCGAAGACGGTCGTAGCGCAGATACACCGGCCGATTGAGTGCCTGGGATGCTTCTTCTCGAGCCGCGGCGGCGGCGTCCCGTTCCGCCTCCGCCTTGGTGACCTCTTGGGCGAGGGCGTCTCGCTGTTCACTCTGGCCCGCCTGAAGTTCTTCCAGTTGTTGCGTCGCGCTTTCCACCTGCTTCTCGGCTTCGGTCGTTCGTTCGGAGATCTTGAACCACTCGGCCTCTTCTCGGACCAGGCCGGCCCGAGCGAGTTCGAGTTCGGTGGCGAGGGCATTGTGCTCGCGTGCAGTCTTGGCCAGTTCGACGCGCTGCCGTCTTCGATCCTGAAGGATTCTGAGACCCTCGATCTTCGCCTCGATCTCCTCCCGTCGCTTCGCCACGGCTTCGAGCGCTTGTTTGGCCGTCTCGACATTCTGCTTGGCTTGAGCGACTTCCTCGTCGTACGCCGCAAGTTGATCCATGACGGCCTGGAGTTGTTGCTCGGCCTCGTAGAGGACGAGGTCGCGGGACTGAAGTTCAAGAAGATGTTCGAGATCAGGATGCATTTGTCCTCATTCCTGCGATGAAGATGGAGTACGTGCCGGTCGGGATCCCCGCCCGGCTGCCTTGTGCCAACTGTAGTGCTGCGTTCTCTCTTCCGACCATGAGGCCATGGCGCGCCGCCGCTCCTCGGGGTCCGTCATCGCGCTCACCCTCCGGAACTCGATCCGATCGCGCAACTTGTCTGAGGCGGAAGCGTAGGCCTCGTCGAGATTCAGTCCGGTGAGTCCACCCGCGGCCTCCCGCAATCGATCGAAGGTCGGGAGCGTGTCCGCGGGTAAGTTCGGCGCCACGTCGCCCGGATCGGCCTCTGGCGGTAGGTCGATCAGGGCACTGAAGATGGTCCGGAGTGCGGGATGCTCGAACCATTCGGGGGGCACTTCCTCCCGCGCTCGACTCCGCCACCGGTTCGCGGTCAGTAAGACCTTGAGCAGTTGCTCTTCCACCTTCGAGGCGGGCGACTGTTTCGCGGGCGCCGCTCCGGACACAGACAGCGGCCGACGCACTACAGTACTGGGATGACTCCGCAACTCGCGGATCAACGTCTCGCGGGACACACCCAGGCGCTCCGCGACACGTCCCACGTAGAGGTCTTTCACGACGGGATCGGAAACCGCCCTCAGCGTGGGGAACAGACGATCGAGCGCTTCCCGTTTGCGTTGGACATCCGAGAGCCAGCCCCGTTGATCGAGTAACTGAAGCTTGCGATCGAGGACATCAATTGCATCCCTCACCAGCGCCTGCAGCGCCTTCACCCCCTTGGTGCGGACGATCACATCGGGGTCGCTGTCGGGCGGAAGGGTAACCACCTTGACCAGCAGGCCGTGCGTGAGCAGTACATCCCCTGAACGGAAGGTGGCTCGCAGCCCCGCCTTGTCGCTGTCGTAGAGCAACACGGCGGTCTTCGCGTAGCGGCGCAGGGTTGCGCCCTGCTCGGTCGTGAGTGCCGTGCCCAGCGCGGCAACGACGTTCTCGATCCCGGCCGCGTAAAGGCGGAGCACATCGAAATACCCCTCGACGACGAGAGCGGTTTCCTCGCGTCGAATCGCTCCCTTGGCCAGGTGGAGGTGATAGAGAAGACTGCCTTTGTGGAAGATCGGGCATTCGGGTGAGTTGAGGTACTTCGGCTCTCCCCGACCCAGCATGCGCCCACCGAAACCCACGACGCGTCCCCGAACATCGTGAATGGGGAATTGGAGCCTGCCCCGAAATCGTGCCCGGACGGTTCCATCGTCACGCTGGTGAAGCAGTCCCGCTTCCAGAAGGACCGGCTCTTCGATCCCGAGACGCTTCATCTCCTCGATCAGGGCTGGGCCGCGCGGAGCATAACCCAGCCCCCACTCACCGGCCATCGCCAACGGGATGTCCCGTTCTTCAAGGTAGGCCCGAGCCTCCCTTGCTTCCTCCCCTTCCTGAAGACTCTTCGCGAAGAAGTCGTGCGCCATGGCCACCGCCTGGAACAACGGTTCGCGCGGATCAGGGCCTTGGCGGGACTGGGTTTCGGGGATCACGATTCCAACGCGGCGTGCCACATCTCGGACTGCGGTTGGGTAGTCCATCCCGAACCGCCGCATCAACCAAGTGAAGATGTCTCCACTCGCATGGCAGACGAAGCAGTAGTACATCCCCTTCTTCTGGATCACGGCGAAGTTCTTGTTGCTTCCCCCGTGGAAGGGGCAGGGACCGCGATAATCCGCCCCGGTCCGTTTGAGTTGCACTGCTTCCCCGATGATCCCGACCATGTCGGCCGCATCACGAATCTGTTCGATGACCTCTTCGGGAATCATGCTCATGCCCTGAACTCCACGATCGTCACCCCGCTGCCACCCGCCTTGGGAGGAGCGAGGGCGAATTGTGAGACGCGGGGGTCCCGGGACAGCACTTCATGTACGCGTTCTCGCACGGCGCCGGTGCCCTTCCCATGAATGACCTTGAGGGAGGGGTGATCGGCGAGCACGGCCGCGTCGAGGGCTGCGACCATCGCCATCTCGGCCTCGTCAACCCGATGCCCTCGGAGATCAATCTCCAGGGGAGCAAGCTCCGCCCGTGCCCCGACCGCGCCCGAGTGGGTTATCTCCCGTTCGCTGGCGACCGGCTCATCGGCCACCACTTCGACGACATGCGCCACCGGCACCACCAGTCGGAGATTTCCTGCCGTCACCTCGACCTTGTTCTCACGCGCTTCGATGACACGGCCAATGACACCGTCGCGGAGTCGGACGCGGTCCCCGGGCGCAAGCGTGGCCGGTCCGGCTCGCCGTCGCGGTTCGGCGCGCTGAGCGTCTCTTGCCGCACGTGCCTCGACGATGGCCTCCTCGACTAGGCGACGCGCCTCACGGGCCCTACCCTCTTGAGCGGCGACCTCGATCGCCTCCTCGACTTCCCGCCTGGCCGCAAGGAGCGCATCGGTCACCAGCGAGTGGGCTTGACGTTCCGCGTGGCGCTCGCGCTCGCGCAGGTCCCGCTCGCGACGCTCCAATTCGGCGAGCCTGGCCTCCGCCCCCGACTGCGCGTTACGCAAACCCTCCTCTGCCGCATCCAGCGCCTGCGCGCGCTCCGCGAGTTGCCGCGTCCGTGTTTCCGCATCCCGCAGTAAGGCGTCGAGGGCGAGTTCCTGGCGCGGCACCCGCTGTTCCGCTCGGTCCACCACTTCGGAAGGAACGCCCAACCGCTTCGCGATGGCGAGGCCGTAACTCCTCCCCGGGACGCCAGCATTGAACCGGTAGCTTGGCGACAAACTGGCGGCGTCGAACTCCAGTGAACCATTCACGACACCAGTCTCCTCGGCGGCAAGTGTCTTGAGGGCTCCGAGGTGGGTGGTCGCGACCGTCAGCGTACCACGCCGTGTCAGGGATTCGAGGGCCGCCCACGCGAGGGCGGCCCCTTCGGCAGGATCGGTCCCACTCCCGATCTCGTCGAGGAGGACCATGCTCTGGTGGTCCGCCCCTTCGAGTATTTCCCGCAAGGATGACACGTGGGCACTGAAGGTCGAGAGATCGGCCGTGATGCTCTGATGATCACCGATGTCAGCGAACAGACGCTTGAGGAGTGGAATCCGACAACCGGGGGCGATGGGCGGGATGACACCGGCATGCACCATTGCGACCGCCAGCCCGATCGCCTTGAGCAGCACCGTCTTGCCCCCTGCATTCGGACCACTGACGATCAGCGTCTGATCACCGACGTCGAGTTCCAGATCGAATGGTACCGTATCGGGAATCCGCCCCAACAGGATAGGGTGGCGGCATTCCGTGAGCCGCAGGCACAGTCCGGTTTCCACGAGCGTGGGTGGGGTAGCGCCGACATGTTCCGCGTATCGCGCACGGGCGAGGATGTCGTCCACCTCCACGCACATCCGATGCGCATCGTCGATCTGGCGGGTGAGCGGCCGAAGCAGGTTCGAGAGTTCTGTGAGAACGCGGTGAACCTCCCGTGCCTCCTCCTGTTGCGCCTCGCGCAGCGTGTTCCCCAGTTCGATGGCCTCCGTCGGTTCCACGAACAGCGTCCCGGAACTCCCCGATTCGTCGTGCACGATCCCACGGGGCCCGGCGCGCGCATCGCGGCGAACCGGAATGACATAACGGCCGTTCCGGACGGTGACACCGCTCGATCCCGCCTGAGGATCGTACGCACGATGAATCGCCTCAAGCTTCCGGATGAGCCGATCCCGTACCACCTGCACCTCGCGGCGCGCCTTGGCCAGACCGGGACTCGCCCCATCCAACACTTCGCCATCATCATCGAACGAGCGGTCGAGTCGACCCGCGATCTCTCGATCGGGTATCGGCGCCGCAAGACCGGCAAGCCTGGGCGCACGACTGCCAACCGCGTGCAACTGGCGGCTCAGCTCTCGCGCAGCCCGCAACGTTGTCCGGACCGCCACGAATTCGGGTCCGGCCAACACGCTCCCATCGATGCCGAGTCGGCCGATCACCTCGCGCAACACGGGCACCGGGGCAACATCGAAGGGCTCCCCCTGGCTCCGCAGCACCAGAAGTTCTTCGGCCAACCCGAGTTGGTACCGTATCCATTCGGGATTCGACGACGGGACCCGGGCACGGACCGCCTCGGCCCCGAGCGGACCGGCGGCCATTCCCGCCACGAGGTCCATCGCCGACGAAAACTCGAGGACGTCGAGGCTGGCGCCCGCGCACACATGCATGAGGGGGAAAGGGGACGGGGTGCCGGCGCGTTGCTGCGGCGCCGGCACCCCGTCGATCTCCAGCCCGGTGACCACTCTCATGCCGGTCGCCGGTCTCCTCTGCCAAGTGATGTCGTCATCGTCACCTTCCTTCCCCCTGACGGCTATTCAGGAGACAGCTTGGAAAGCTAACGCGCGAGCATGCGAGAACCAACCTGGGCTCTACCCCGGCGGCCAGGCGAGGCGACGGCCACCGAGGACATGGAGGTGCAGGTGACCGACAGATTGGCCCCCGTCGGTGCCACTGTTCACCACCAACCGATACCCCGAGTCGGCCAGGCCGAGTTCTTGGGCCACCGCCGTCGCGAGATCGAACAAGGCAGGCCAGACCCTTTCCGAATCAGTCGGGCCCACATCGTTGGCCCCCCCAAAATGTTCTCGGGGTATCACGAGAACATGCACCGGTGCTTGCGGGTTGAGATCGTGAAAGGCCAAAGCCTCGTCGGAACTCCCGGCCTCCCGCGCTGGAATGTCGCCGCTCACGATACGGCAAAAGATGCAGTCAGACATTGTGCCCTGCTTCCCTGAGGTGGAAGGCGATCGCCGCGGCAGCCATCGCGGCGGTTTCGAAACGAAGGACGTGATGACCAAGACGGACGGGGAGCACTCCGGAGTGTAGGAGCATCTGACGTTCGGCCGCGGTCATGCCGCCCTCGGGGCCAACGATGACCAAGTCCGGGGCCGGACCGTCGAGCCGGGGCGGCTCGGCATTGAGGTCGGCCAACCAGCGGATACCCCCGACATGACGGGCGAGCACTTCCGGTAGTGTATGCGGGAGGTGAACGACCGGGGCCCATACCGCGTGTGACTGCTTGATTGCCTCCAACGCACGACGTTGGAGGCGCTCTACATTCCCTGCACGTATCCGAGTGGAGACCCCGGCGGTGCGCTCGGTCTCGAGTGGGATGACATCGCTCACTCCGAGTTCGGCGGCCTTTTCGGCGAGCCACCCAAACCGATCGCGGTCACCGGCACCGACGGCAAGCGTGAGCGCCGCGGGCCGGGGTACTTGGGTGACAGCCCGGACCCGTACCTCGCCCCCTCCTTTCCAGTACCCGTCCGCACGAGCCCCGTGGCCATCGAGGAGCAGCAGTGGCGTATCGATGGTCACACGCCTGACTTTGAGATGCTGGATTTCGTTGTGGGGGAGAAGCTGTGTCGTTTCGGGGATCAATGACCCGGAGTCGACGAGGACTGCGATCATCGTGGTGACCGGCCCCGGAGCCTCCTCATGCTCCGAGCGCCTCCTTTAGCTTGTTCCAGAACCCGCCGCCCTGTTTGGGCGGTTCACCCTCGTGACGGGCCAATTCGCGGAAGAGTTCCTTTTGATGGTCGGACAGATGCTCGGGCGTCCACACGTGCACGCGGACGTTGAGATCTCCATTCCCGCTCTTCCCCAACCGCGGGAGCCCCTTCCCTTTGAGACGAATCACCGTGCCCGACTGGATTCCAGGTGGGATGACGAGGGCTTCGTCTCCCCAGGGTGAGGGCACCATGGTCTTTTCGCCAAGTGCCGCTTGTGCGAAAGAGACCGGGACATCGGTGTAGAGGTCTTCCCCGTGTCGCTCGAAGCGGTCGTCGTCGGTGACCTCGATCATGACGATGAGATCGCCCTGCGGCCCATTGCGAGGCCCAGCGGCACCCTGCCCCCGGAGCGTGATGTAGTTGGAACTCGAGACGCCAGCCGGAATCTCCACTTTGACGGAACGCTCACCCTTGTTTCGCCCATCACCCCGGCACACTTCACAGGGTGATTCCACGATCGAGCCCTCACCCGCACACGTGGGACATGGGCCCACCGAGACGAACTGCCCAAACACGCTCCGGGTGGCCCGGCGCACTTCGCCCGCCCCGGCGCAGGTGCTACAAGGCACAGGCCGGCTTCCTGTCGAACACCCCGTGCCACCACAGGTCTCGCAGGCGACCGCCGTTCGCAGTTTGATGGTGCGCTTGGCACCGGTGGCGACTTCCGAAAGCGTCAGCTTGACGGCGACCCGGATGTCTTGCCCACGTCGGAGCTCGGTAGGCGAGCCCCGGCCTCCGAAGATCGACTCGAACCCCCCGAGCCCTCCGAAGTCCCGCATGAAGATATTGAGCGCGTCCGAAAGGTCGATGTGGGAGAACCCCTGGCCACCTCGACCACTCAATCCGGCGTGACCGTAACGATCGTAGGTCGCCCGTTTCTGCGGATCCTTGAGGACCTCGTACGCTTCGGAGAGTTCCTTGAACTGCTCTTCGGCGTCATGGGATTCATTGCGATCGGGATGGAACTGCATTGCCTGCTTGCGGTAGGCGCGCTTGAGCTCATCCACGCTCGCGTCCCGGTCGACTCCCAGTATTTCGTAGTAATCCCTCACTCAATCAACCCTTCTACCAAAAGACTCGTGTGTTGCACGAGACCGATGATCTTCTCGTACGGCATGCGTGTGGGTCCGATGACTCCGATCACCCCGGACAGGTCGCCGAACCGGTAGGAGGAGGTCACCAGCGTGAATTCCGCCAACCGGGGATCGGGATTCTCCGTCCCAATGGTAATCGAGAGGCCTTCGACAGGCCTGGAGGCCAAGGCATCCTTGAGCACCCCACGGCGTTCGGTGAGGGTGAGGAGACCTCGCATCCGCTCATTGCTTGCAAATTCGGGTTGATTGGCGAGCAGTTCGGGATCGCCCAGCACGACTCCTTCGCGCTCGACCGAGAGATCGAAAATCTCCTCGCTCTCCGCGATGAAGATGTTGAGCAGTTCGGTGCCTTTGCCGCTGCCATCGGCGTCGCGCAGACGCTCGCCAAGCGTTCCGCGGATCTCCCGGAGCGTGAGGCCGGCGAGACGCTCGTTCAAAATCCGGGCGACATGCTCCACCGTGGACGCCGCCACGTGTGCCGGGATTTGGACAAAGATCGTCCGCATCGCGCCACTGTGCAGATGAAAGACGAGCAGGAGACGGTCGGTAGTGATGTGAACCAAGTCGAGGCGGTCGAGGACGACCTCGTCGAGGGTCGGCGTTGCCGCAACACCGAGTTCCTGGGTGAGAACCCCGAGCACCTGTGCCGCCCGATGCAGGATTTCTTCGATCGCCGAGCGCTCGACTCCTTCCCTCAGCTCCTTTCGAAGAGCACGTTGCTCCGCCACACTGGGAGGAGACGGGAGTGTGAGATCGTTGACGTACACCCGGTACGCGGCCTCGGTGGGAATGCGACCGGCGGAAGCGTGGGGGTGGTAGAGCAGCCCTCGAGCCTCCAGGTCACTCATGGTCTGCCGAATGGAGGCCGGCGAGAGCCCCAGCGGATAGCGCCGGGCAACCGTCTGGCTCCCGGCGGGACCTGCGGTCTCGATATGCGTCTGGATCACCGCCTCGAGAACTTTGCGTTCCCGTTCGGTGAGTCGGGCACCTTCCTTCATGGCGCCAAATCTAGGAATCGCTTCACAGTTGGGCTACTAGGGCGTCCAGACGGAGCCACCCTTCCAAGGTGAGCCGGACCCGCTCATCCGTGCATTCCGCCCATCCCTCGCGCTCCCAGGCCGCCCAATTTTCCGCGGGAATGAGGCGAGAGGGCACCCCGGCGTCGGTGCGGAGTCCCAGATACCGGTCTTCCAGGAGCGTCTCTGCAGCGGTAAGGGTCTCAACTCCTTCGAGCGGGTCTCGGCCCTGGGCGACCGCGAGTCGGTACGCCTCCCATTCGCGCCGATTCCAGGCACGATGCCTCTTTCCCCCGCCATATGGTGCCCCGTCTCCGACGGCCCGATCTTGCCAGGAGCTGTGAGCCGAAGGCCCCAGTCCGAGAAAGGGATCCCCCTTCCAGTACCCCGAATTGTGGCTGGCCCGAAAACCCGGCTTCGCCGCGTTCGATACTTCATAGTGCTCGAAGCCGGCGGCCACCATCCGTTGGTTTGCCACGAGGAACTGCATGGCGGCGTCCTCTTGGGGTGCGGAGACGACCTCACCCCGTGCACGCCAACGGGCCAGAGGTGTGTGAGACTCAATGGTCAGCGCGTAAAGCGAGAGGTGCTGGGGGTCGAGGTCGAGTGCACGATCGAGGTCGCTTTCCCAATCCCGGGCCCTGGATCCAGGAACACCATAGATCAGGTCGAACGAGAGATTGTCAAACCCCGTCGACCGGAGTGTCTCGACGGCTGGGGCCACCTGATCCGGGGTATGTGTCCGGTGCATCCACTCAAGCACCCGCGGCTCGAAACTCTGGATTCCGAGGGATACTCGGTTGATCCCCATGTGGAACCATGCGGAGGCTCGATCGCGGGTAACATCATCAGGATTGGCCTCGAGCGTGACCTCACATTCGGGCGCCAGGCGATGATCCGAGGACAGGAGTGCCAGGATCGTGGCAAGGGCATCCGTCGCGAGTCGGCTTGGTGTTCCACCACCGAAGTACACGGATTGAATTGCCCCTCCCTCTCGCCATCTGGGGAGATCTTTCCGAAGAAGCCACTCAGTGTGGATTGCCTGGAGATAGGCCGCGCTGGGAGTATGGCGCCGCACCGCGATGGCAAAATCGCAGTAGCTGCAGCGCCGCGCGCAGAAGGGGACGTGGATGTAGATCCGCACACTCGAATAATAGGGGAAGGAATTCGCTAACCGGATTGAGGAGAGAGAATGGAGACCGTGGGTCCGAACATCAGACCCGGCTCCTGCCGTACAACCCCCGTGAGTTCCATCACGCTGAGCAAACCGAGAACCTCTCCCGCCGGCAGATCCAGGCATCGTGCGATCTCGTCGGCGTGAACCGCTCCGTTGCCGAGCATGGCCATCACTCGTGCCTGCGGGTTGTCGTTGGTCGATCCCCCAGGCGAAGAGCGCTCAGAAACGCCGCCACCCGGATAGTGCACCAAGAGATCGTCGAGACCGAGTAATGGCGTGGCCCCCTCCCGGAGGAGACGGTTGGTCCCTACGGAAGTAGCGCTGGTGATCGGCCCGGGAACGGCCAAGACCTCTCGTCCCTGGAGCAGCGCATGTGCGGCGGTGCCCAGCGCACCCGAGGCTGCGGCGGCTTCGACGACTACCGTCACCGGGGCAAGACCGCTGATGAGCCGATTCCGTCGCGGGAAGCTCCCGCGAGTTGGGCGGGTTCCGGGGGGAAACTCGGTGAGTAGGAGGCCGTTCTCCTCGTGGAGCATGCGGCGGTACAACCTCTGATTGGAGGAGGGGTACGCGACATCGATTCCGGTACCCAGAACACCAATCGAGGTTCCCCCGGCGTCGAGTACGGCCTCGTGGGAAATCGCGTCGATCCCGCGTGCCATACCACTCACCACCGTGAGGCCGGCCGATGCGGCCGCTCGTGCGATGGTGCGACAGACCTCGGCTCCGTAACGGCTGTGTGTCCGACTCCCGACGACGGCGACGGCCTGACG
>QKDC01000118.1 GCA_003246755.1 Gemmatimonadota bacterium
GCGAGCGAGTGAGGCGTTAGATCTAAAGCGGACGACAGGGCCGGGGGTGAGGCCGGCTCCGGAGTCCCTGGAACGCTATCCAACATGACACCGCCGATTCGAGACACTCTCACCGAATCGTCCGGGGAGAAGGTGTGAGGCCCTGCCCGACGTCCTGCGACGTGCCCACCACGTATCGGGCTCCGATGGGGATGACGATGCCGAACTCACACAGGTGCCCCTCGCACCGCGTTGATCCGGGCGGTCCGTGTCTGGAGGTAGCCCTGACGCAGGCGATGGAGGGCCGCGATCGCTTGCTGCTCCTGGCTCTTGACCGGGACAGGGTCGATCGTCGCGTTGCGGGCCGCCTCGAGCACTGCCTTCGCGTCGGCCCTGTCGGTCTTGTTCCCGTCCCGGTAGCGCGCAACGTCTCCAGGGTGAAGGAGTCGGACCCGGTGCCCCATCGTCTCAAGCTCCCGGCCCCAGTAGCGGGCCGAGCCGCACGCCTCGATGAGCACCGTCGTGGCTTCGCGATCCGCGAAGAAGCGCCGGAACCGCGCTCGGCTCAGACGATGACGCTCCCCGACGGTACCGGGTGTATCCGACAGGGCCACCTCGAACACAGCCTTTGCGATATCGACACCCGCCTGTGTAGTGTGCATCTGGACTTCTCCCTCCTGTTTTGGCCTTCGGGGCCGTCTTGCTGTTTCGGCACGCTGGTGCCGCTGGGGGGAGGAGTCCATCCCATCAGTTCGCGCTGCGGCGGTCGCCTGCGGCGCCCGCCTTGCCCGCCGGGGTACGAAACTGACGGACGGCGAGCGGATGGACGGCGGGACAGCCGCGCATTCGCGCGGCCGTCGCTCACCTTAGAACGTTACGCGTTCATCCCTTCATGCTGGCGGGTAGCACCAACTGCGTTGGCGCCTAGGGTGGCGATCGTGAGCCGGAGTCGCCCACAGGCAAGGGCTCCGCCTTCATTACATTGGCCTCAATGAACTCTGCGTAGTCAGGGCTCATCCACATCTTGATCTGAGGCCAGAGGAGGCGCTGGTTGTCGGTGATGGTCCCCGAGAAACTGGGAGCATCATTGCCAAACTTGGAGAGTGTCGAGCCATCGATCAGGCCGAGGTTGATCTGCCGCCAAGTCGCCTCGAATTGCCTGTGCATGGCGACGTAGAACGCCACCATCCGAAACTTCTCGGTTTCTGAAAAACTGTCGAACTCCTCTGCCGACAGTGAATGGCTTGACCAGCGCCTTGAGATTTCGGACCACTCGGGGTTCAAGGCCATATCCATCCAGAGTTGGGAGAAGCGACTGCCAATCGCCTCGTATGTCGCCGCCCGAGCCAGCGTATTGGTCTGGCGCAGCTGGGTGGTGAGATAAATCAGCGATGCCACTACCGCGGTCGCGCCGACGATCTCGCCCAAGGCTCCCAAGGCATTCCAGTTCATCTTCGCTCCTGCAAGAGTTGGCCGCTGGGGTCTGAAGTTATCGCGTTGCGCACAGTCGCGGGGCGGGGGCCGGGGAGCAAGGAAGTGTCACGGACGGAGTCGTCTCCGTTGCCAGGCACGTGAGTCGGTTCTTCAAGGCGCGTGAACTCGTCGTAGAAGAGCGGACGGGTCGCGATACACTATCGGGATGCGTACTACGAGAGGGCCGCGTGCGTCCACGAGACGACGCGTAACAAGAGGCTTCCGGCTCCGCGCCTGCGGCGCTCTGTCCCAACCGAGCGTCGACCGGGCTGACGATCCTGGCGGTGAGCCTGCGGCCAAGCCTAGTATGATCGAGTGAACGGAATCGCTGGGGCCGGTTCGGAAGCCCCTGAACGTCTGACGTCATCGCCCACCCGTTCGAACTACGTGACCATGGATTGGAATTCGGATGCCTGAGTCCACGAGTCGATTGCCATGGAAACGACTGTTTGCCGAGTTCCTTGTCATTGTCCTCGGCGTCCTCATGGCGTTGGCGGCGGACGCGTGGTGGGATCGTGTGGCTCGAGCTGAAGACGAACGCACGAGCCTGGCCGCCTTGCGCGCGGACGCCGCGGAGGTACTCGGTCCGATCGAGTCGGCCATCGCGGAAGAGGAGTCGCGGCTCCATGCCCTTCAGAGCCTGCTCGGCGTGCCTGATCCGTCAGCTCAACTCATCGACTCAGTTGACGCTTGGATACGGGTTGGGCTTTGGCAGGTCGCGAGCCATGAGTTTGACTTCGATGCCTACGATGACTTGGTGAACGCAGGCCAACTCGAACTGGTAACGGACAGTGAAGTCCGGACCCTGCTGTCTGCGATCCAGCGTCGAATGGGCCGGTTCGCGCGGGATCAGGCGGAGGCCTCCAGCGCTCAGGTGAGCTACGTCGATCCGGCGCTCCTGACGGGATTTGACCTGGTCCGGATCATTCCATCCGACGGGGTCCCGCCGACCAACCCCAGTCGCGAGCATCAGGCACTCGTGCGAACCAAGCCAATTCGAAATCTGCTCGTCGCAAAATCCGGCTTTACACGGGGGAGTCTAACGCGACTCCAAGGCCTTCAAGCGAGGTTTGAGACGTTAGTGGCGACGATCGATGAGGCTGGGGGAGACTGATGGGTCCCCTAGCTAACTCATGTGGTGCAGCCTAAGGCGCGACTGACGCGACGACATATAACAACCAGTTGCCGGCTCCGTTCGCTACGCTCACTCCGACGAGCACGGCTTCGCCTGACGGCTCACCCGCGCCGGCAACTTCGAACGTTATCCAACATGCGAGGGCGACGTGAAGCTAAGGCCGAGATCGGGAGGTAGTTGATGGGCGACAGCCCGGGAGGAATTCCGTGGGAGCGAGTGTCTATCGAGGCCTTCGTGATCGTAGGGTCCATACTTCTGGCGTTCGCCATCGACGCTGCATGGGACAAGAGGCTCAAGTCTGCGGACGAGTCGGTCCTCCTAGAATCGATCAGGACCGACATGCTATCCAACCGGGCCGAGATCGAGCGAGTGGTCGGCATCAACCGGCGGAACATCCGATCCTACGTGGCCTTTATTGGGAGTTCGCCGACAGAACTCGGCACTCTGGAGGCTGATTCGGCGGTCGTGCTTCTGCAGGGTCTTCTGCCGACGGCGCTCTTCACTCCGTTCGACGGCTCGTTGCGAGGAATGGACCGATCCATCCTCTCGAGCCACGAAGTGCGTCGGACCCTCGGGGCATGGGAGGGACTAGCCGCAGACGTGTTGGAGAACGGCCGAGCGCTCCAGGATGGTGCGCGAGCGATTTGGCAGGCCACGGCCGGCGTGTCTCCGGAAATCCTCCTGCGGGAGAGAGTTGACAGTCTCTCGGCCGCCACGCTCGCGGCCCTCAGGGCAGACCCGGATGTGGTTGTGGCCATGGCAACGCAACACCGGTTCCGCACAGTTGGTCAGGCCAAGGTGATGAGACTCAGTGCCTCGACCGACAGTCTAATCGCACTTCTTGAGGCCGCGAGATAGGTCCGTGACTCAGAACCGGGAAGTCCGCACGCTGGATAGCACGGGGACTCCGGCTCGGGGCGCCGGAGGCGCCCCTCAGCCCATGCGTGGTGGTCGAGCCGGAGGAGCCGGGGATGGATCGCCTTGTGCAGGGTCTTCTCGAAGGGGGTTGGTACGTTGACCGAGACGCGGCCCTGGAAGCATGGCGGGGTCAGGGTCAGTTCAACGCCATCGAGCCCGAGGCCGGCTGGAAGGCGGACTTCATCGTCCGAATCAACTACCGATAAAACAAGTGCACCTACGCCGCGCGGCTCCGGAGAACACCGGCACAAGCTTGTGGGCCGTTAGAGTCGGTGCTAGAAAGGATCGCGGTGGGCTCCATATGGAGTTTCTGGCAGGCGGCTGCGATAACGCTCCGCTGGCAGCACCCTGAGCACGAGTGGCCGAAACCTGATTCACTTCGGCAACGACGTGGATTGTCTTAGCGGAAGGGCGTAGCGTCAGACTGGGCCCAGTGGGACGCAGTATGTATTCCGAATGTTGACGTGATGTAACACGTGGGATGAGTTAGCAGCCCTGGTCGGGGGAAGCCGATGATTGTGCACCGCGTGGGCAGACGGATAGGAGCACACAACTGGTTTGCGGTTGTGTTGGACTTCGTGATCGTCGTGGTAGGTATCCTGCTGGCGCTCCAGATCAGCAATTGGGACGAGCAGCGCAGAGCGAGAGAGCTGGAGAGGGCGTATCTGGTGCGGCTCGCGTCGGAATTGCGCGCGAACATTGCCGAGTTCGCGGACGATCGAGAGGCCGCTGTTTCCACGAGCAAGAGCGTTGCTGCCTTCGCCGCGGCGCTCCGCGACTCGTCCACGACGGATGATGTTCTTGTCGGATCTGCCAAAGGATTCTTCGACGGCGCTTGGACGACGCCCGACTTTTCGCCTAGCGCTACGACGTTCACCGACCTGTCTTCAACCGGGAACCTACAGGTCATTCGAAACGCCGCACTGAGGGAAGCGGTCATTGCCCTGTACGACGCCTACCAGGCAAGCATCAGCGCGGTAGAGATCAACACCTCGTGGGTATTGCCCAACGATGCGCGGCTGGCCTACGAGTACGATGCGCTGCGGTGGGACGCGCGAACGTCAGGGCTCTTTCCCGAACGCACCAATGCCCAGGCGGCGCGGGAGCTTCGCGCACAACGGCAAGTGCTGCTCCGGCACACCGCTGCGTATTACTGGATCTACGATAGCGTTCTCGAAGCCTACAGTGAGGCAGCCGCTCAGTCGCAATTTGTCCTCGACAGGATAGCCGCTGAACTCAACGAGCGATGAACTTGCGGGCGCGCTGAAATAGTTCAACGACACGGCGTCGCGCTGCGGCTGCCTGGCGGCGCCCTCCGCCTCAACCGGCCACGGACCGGTGGAGGCCGGTGGGGGGATCGGAGAGAAGAGAAGTGAACCGTTGGAGTCAGCGACGGTGGGCGGTGCGGGGTCCGTGAACGTTATGCGCGAGCGCGTCACTGAGCAGCGGTCGCTGCAACGAGCTCCGGCTCGGTACCTCTCAGGATGTGAGACAGCTCTGCGCGATGTGATGGGAATACCTAAGCCATGACAATCTTCGAGTACCTGGCTGCTGTCTACGCCTTGATCGTTGGGCTCGGGGTAACGCGCTTGTTGGGGTCGGGTGTGGACGTTTTTCGCAGACGGCGCGAATCACAGTTGTCTGTCACACCTTTCGTATGGGCCGCTCTGATCTTCGCTACTCAGATGCAGTTCATGTGGGGTGTGTTCGAGCTGAGTCAGATCCTGACGGGATGGACCCGCGGGATGTTCCTCCTGTCGCTCGTGCTTGCTCTGCTCCTGTTCGTAGCGGGTTCCCTGGTGTTCCCTGGTGCTGCACGATCATGGGGTAGCCTGCGTGAGGATTTCGAGGCGAATGGCCGATGGGCGCTCGCCTGTTTGGCGGCCTACTTCCTGGCAGGGTTCCTCCTCAACCCGGTCTTCTTCGGGATCGATATCTGGAGTCCACTCAACTTCTTGGCATTGCTCGCGTCCGTCGGTCCCGTGGCCTATCTAGCTCTCCCCCGGCAGAGATTCGGGGGTGTGGTCACGGTCGGTAGCGTCTTCGTGATTCTCTACGCGCTCTGGCGGTTCTCGCCAGCCATGTACCAGTAGGTAGGAGTTGTCCCGCATTCCGACGGCGATCCGTGACAAGCTCATCGCGACGGCTCGCTCGTCTGTGTTAGACCCGATGGGGCCATAGAGCGTAGCCCGCGTGCCAGCCTTCGTGGAATTGGAATAGTGCCTCAACCGGAGGGATGCATATGAGATACCGTCATGAGGTGTACCGTCAGGTGTACGAGTGATGCCGTGTCGTTCTCAGTGCTCATTCACATCTATTCCGGACATCGAGAGGTACCCTGCTCATTACAGCTGTTGAGGGACGTATGTCGCTGGAGCGCGTCGGTGAACTAGAGGAGGCATATCGCGAGAGTCTGGAGTCACTTCCGGCCGGGATCGTGGACACGTTTCTGGCCAGAGACGTGATGGACCCCTCCGTAGCACGGATCGTGACCGTATGGGCTAGCCGCGAAGCGATGATGGACACCGTGAGGGCCTCGCGGGAGAAGCCCAAGGGGATTCGGATGCTCGAAGCGGTAGGCGCCGAGCATAGGCATTGGGCCTCGGAGGTGGTTGTGCACGGACGCCGGGCTTCATGTTGATGAGTTGAAAGAGCGTAGAGCTGTATCGGACGGCTTATGCGTTGCCGGATTGACACAAGGACAGGGAATCGCCGCTGTGACCTCGGGGTCCACGCCAGCGGAACTCCGAGGTGGTTGGCTCTCCCGCACCGCTTGGCCGTGGCGCGGGCAAACTTGTTGGGCCCGTCCCACGTAGTGTGGGCATCCCTCCCCGTACCGGAGGGTGACCCGTGTCCAGTGCTCCCCGAGCTACGGAGTGGCCACGCGCTGCGACGGTCAGCAGCTACTTCGTCCTCTACTGGGCCTACTTGTGGCTGCACCCGGAGAGCGAGTTGCTCCATTGGGCCTCGCTCGTCGTCCTTCCCACCCTCGGGCTATTCCTGATGGAGCGAGCCGTCGAATCGCCACCGACCGTGCGTGCGGTGACGCGACGCCTCGGCTTGCGATGGCCGGAAGCGAACCGTGGGATCGTACTGATGCTCGCGCTGATCGCGCTCGTGCAGCTCATTCAACTCCTGAACGCATCGTTGCGGGCGGACGTGTTCAGAGTTCTTGCGTCGCCTGCGGCGGTCTGGATGGTCCCTTCGGCCCTTCTGCTGATGGTCGTGACCGCGGGATTCACCGAAGAGTACTTCTTCCGGGGCATCCTTCAGCGCTCGTTGAGCGGTCGATTCGGGTCAGATGTCCTGGGCGTTCTCATGACGACGCTCGCCTTCTCCGTGTACCACATTCCGTACGCGTACCTCAACCCGAACTGGCCTAGCCACGGCGATCTCGGTCAGGCTGTGGGGCTGGCGTTTCTCAATGGTACACTGGGCGGGGTGATTCTGGGTGTCCTCTTCGTGCGATGCGGGTCGAGCCTCCTGCCCTGCATCCTGTTGCACGCGGCGGTCAACTGGATGCCGGCGATACGCATGATGGAGCGGCTCCAGTTCGGAGCGTGAGGGTGGGGCGCCAACAGGGAGTGCCTCCAACGAGCGTATGCGCTACACGAGGACTCACGAGGCCGCTGGCCTCATGTATGTCCACTGATGCGCTGGCGTGACTGCTGCCTTGACGAGCTTTTGCTGATCGTTCGAGATTCGCAACAAGGCATGAGGGCGGCCTCCGCCTCTGGATTCTCTGGCGCTAAGCTGAATACCCGAAGGGATCTGATGTCAACTCGTACGTCGAGGCTACTGAATGCCCTCGGAAACCTTGCCCTTATTGTCGCCGGCGTTCTGATTGCTCTCGCCGTCGATCAGGCCGCCCAGAGCATTGGCGAGCGGCGTCGAGAGGCGGAGTACCTCGCGGCTTTGCAGGAAGATGTGCAGGCGGACCTAGCTGCGCTTCGTGGGCCGCTATCCGAGGGCCTCGATCGACGTGAGGCGGCAGCTCAACTGGTGATCGCTGGGCTAAACGGCACGCTGGTGGAGCCTGCCCCGTTAGTCGCAGCCCTCGATCGCGCCGGCCACGTCGCATTCTTTGCGCCGCGCCGCGCGACGTTCGACGATCTCATAAGCACCGGTAACCTCCGGTTGATTCGGGACCGCGAGACACGGGCAACGCTTATCGAGTATTACGACGTCAGCCAACTGGATGCGGCCAACGAGCTTATTCGCCAGGAGATCTGGTACGGATACCGTCCGGCGCTCGACCAAGTTCTCGATCCACTCGTCCTGGCCCAGATCACCCTCATCGAGGGTGATGCCACACACAGCTCGATCGAGGACTTTGCATCGGCGATTCCGCCAGAGCTTGCGGCGCGCGGTCTGAGATTGGCTGAGCTTCGTGAGAGCACCGGGTTCCGAGCAGGCATTGGTGGCGCGCTTGAATACACGTACTTCCAGCGTCGACAACACAACCAGCGGATAGCCGATGCGGAGGCGCTTCTGGCAGTGGTTATGAACGCCCCTCGCTAGCTCTGTCGGATTGCAGGACTCGAGTGGCGGTCTACGCGTTCAGCAGCAGGTCGCCAGTAGAGACAGTAGAGTTGATTCGGGAGCGACGCTTCGCGGGAGCGCTCGCCTATCGCGATCAATTGGTATGCCTCCAGGTCGGACTCCGGGCCAGGCAGGGGGCCGATGAAGTCGCTGAAGTGGCTCGTTTGGGTGCTTGTCTCGACGGTGGTCTGCGCTGAGCCACCAGCGCCCACCGTCACGGTTGCCGACAGTGCCGGGGTCCGCATCACTGTCAGCAGTGACACCTCCTTGGTGTTTGGCTCGTTGGACTCGGCACCCAGCCTGTCTATTGGAGGAGCTGATGCATCCGGCCCGGAGCAGTTCTTTCGGATCCAGGGGCTCCATGTCGATGTCGCCTCGAGGATATGGGTCGCTGACGGGCAGTCTGGGCAGATCCGCATTTTCGACCGGGACGGACAGCTCTGGAAGGTGCTCGGTGGTCGAGGAGAGGGACCGGGTGAGTTCCTGCAGGTGAGGTTGTTGGGGTCGATGCGGGGGGACTCGGTTGTGGCTGGGGATTCCGGCTCGGACCGGGTCACCATCTTCAGTCCGGAAGGAAAGTTCGTTCGTACGCAGCGGCTGCCGAGCGCGGGGGGTCCGGCGGCCCGTCCCTTTGCCGTGTTTGAGGATGGGACCATCCTCGGCCAGGTGCCTCGCATCGTCTTGGCGGCATCTCTCGAGCCAGGCCAGGTCCTCCGAGACTCGGTGGAAGTCGTCCGGGTGGATTCGAAATCGGGTACGGCCGAGCCCATGGGCGCGGCCCCAGGCCCTTTGTGGCTGTGGACGGGGCGGAACCAAGTGCCGATTCCGTTTACGGTCAGCGCCTCCTTCGACCTGGCCGGGGATGGGGTTCAACTCGTGTTCGGCCCGGACTTCCGGGTTCGCGAGTTCAGGGGAGGCGAGTTGAGCCAGACCTTCGGGGTCCTGCGGCGCTCCAGGGAGGTGGCGGCGACCGATGTGGATGCGCACCGGGCGTTCATTTCGGAATTCGTCCCAGAGCCGCTGCGACCCGACTACACTTCGGCCCTGGAAGGCGAGCTTCGGCCCTCGCTCCTGCCTGGGTATGATCGCGTGCTTGTCTCAGCAGACGGGTATGTGTGGGCCCAGGTCTATGACTCCGACGTCGGTGCGCCGCATGATTGGCATGTCTACGATACGGAGCGGGAGTTCGCGGGACGGGTCCGCGTTGGGGCCGGGTTCTACCCGATGGTCATCACCACCGATGCCGTGTTGGGTGTGTGGCGCGATTCAATGGGAGTGGAACTCGTTCGGGCGTATCGGGTGAGACGCGGAGGGTGACGGAGAAGAAGGTGCTGGAATTGCGCCGGCGCACTGAGGGCCTCACGGTCGCAGTTAGCATTCTTGGCGTTCGGCACTTCGCTGGGGCACAGCAGCACCTGCCACCAGAATCGCGGGCGTCCGTCGGGTCCTGAACGCCCGCAACGCCTTGCCTTGCGCCTGCTTCCACGTGGTGAGTCAATTGGGTCGTTCGAGGACAGCACCGGGAGCGGACCGCCTGCTGAGAGCAGTTTGGTAGTGACTCAATGGGAGCGTCGCGGATGACGGCGTACGAGATATCGAGCCTCGCGGCATCGATCATGGCGAATTTCCTCGCGACCTTCACGATCTTCCTCACGATCGTTACCGCGTACGTGATCACCGCATTTGTTGCTGGACCGCGACTCACCATGTACCAGCTGTCCATCGTGAATGCTTGCTTCCTGACCTCCTCGCTGATAATCGGGTTCTTGTCGATCACGATCTACCAGCGGGCGACCTCATTGGCCATGCAAACCTGGGACCTCACCAAGACTACTGCGCCTCCGATTGACCTCAGTTGGATGATCTTGTTGCTGTATGTCGGGTTGCTCGTCGGCAGCTTTCTCTTCATGAGCAGTGTCCGCAGAGGTCCAAACGTCGCTCGGGGCGCGGGGATGTAGCCGCCTTGCGGTGCGGTAGCCGGAGTCCTCCCCCATGCGCAATCCTATCGATTGCTTGAACGACGCGCTGTCGAACCGTTATCGCATCGAGCGGGAGCTCGGCGAGGGAGGCAGGGCCACGGTGTACCTGACCGGGGACCCGAAGCACGACCGGCGCGTCGCCATCAAGATCTTCCGGCCCGAGTTGGCGCACGTGGAAAGGCGATTGAGAGGATCCGTCGCGGCTAGCATCGCCTCGTCGTCGACGCGTGGTATCGTCTGCTTTTTACACCAGGGTGGACAGGGGGAGAGACGTGGAGCGTCGACTGACTGTCGGGGCGTTTCAGTTCAAGGGTAGTGGCGATCCAGAGCGGAATCTGAGCGCCCTTGAGCGCGGGATGAGGCAGGCTTCGAGACGAGATGTGCGCCTGCTGGCGACGCAGGAGTGCGCCCTGTGTGGGTATCCCCCGATCGAGGTGGAGTCTCCGAGCGCGATCGACTGGAAGGGTCAGGTTGGGGCGCTGCGGGAAGTCGAGGAATTGTCGAAGGACCTCGAGATGTTTGTCGTCGTCGGGATGACGAGCCGCACGCGAGGTGGCGTGAGGAACACGGTGCGGTTGGTTACGCCGGACGGCGGCACCCGGAGGCTTTACCACAAGCGGGCGCTCTATGGCTGGGACACTGACAACTTTCGGCCGGGGGTGAGGGATGGAGGGGTGCACATGGTGGACGGCATCCGGGTGGGCCTGCGGATCTGCTACGAGGTGCGGTTTCCCGAGTATTTCCGCGAGCTATTCAGACATCGGGCCGAATTGGCCGTGGTATCGTCTGCCGACGTGGGAGAGCCATCACCCAAGTATGAAGTCATGAAGGCCCACTTGGTAACGCGGGCGTCAGAGAACGCGATGTACATATTGGCTGCCAACAGCACTTCAGCCCCGCAATTGTCCCCCACCGTCCTTATCGATCCCGATGGCCGAGAGGTCTCCGTGGCGCCCCGGAACAAGGAGGCCCTAATGGTGGGGGAGGTGCACCTGGCACCCGCCCCCTTTGGGCGTAGAGGGAGGGTGCAGCAATCCGAGCGATTGGTCGGCCGTAGAAGGAGGTAGAATTCCTTCGATGCACCTACGTCGAACGACGAACAGGTCGCAGGCTTCGTGCGCTTCGCTCACTCGACGAGAGCGACTCGTTAACGTGAGGGTATCGGGAGGTACCGTGGTGGTCGCCCGTGGGCTGACCCGGAGACGCATGTGGGTTGGGGTTGCCGGAATGCTGGCGACCGGCTGTGGGGGCGAATCGGACCAGCCATCCACGGACGTGCCCGAGTGGTCCTTCCGCCCGGTCGCGCTGGTGCAGCCGGAGCAACCTCCATTCGGACGGGTCGCGGACCTCGAGCTTAGGGAGGATGGGTCCCTCTTCGTGCTCGATGCCATCAGCCGGACGATCAGGGTCTTTGGGCCGGATGGTGTTGAAGTCCGGGAGTTCGGGCGGCGAGGTCAGGGTCCCGGGGAGTTCGAGCAGCCTGCAAAGCTCCTATGGGGACCGGAGGGGAACTTGTGGGTCTTGGATCTCCGCAACGGCCGGCTGACTTCGTTCAGTCCGGACGGCGACCTTCGCGGTACCCATCGGCCGGTGGATCTGCCGATTCTCTTTCCATTTGCGGTGGGTTTTTCGGGACCGGACACTCTCCGTTGGGTGGGCATCACTTCCCCGGACCCGGCGAACCCGGCGGCAGCGTGGGTTGAAACGGAGATCGCGGTCGGCGCCTTCAGTCCCGTCGGGCAGATGTCCCTTCCGTTCGTCGAGTGGCCCTTGTTGTTCCAGCATCGCGACGACGAGACCTCACTCGTCTTGCCGGTTCCGTATTCAGGCGAGCCGCTCTTCGCTTTCGACCCACAGGGACGGCTCTGGTACAACTATTCGGGAGAATCCTCCCTCTCCCGATGGTCGACGTCCGGTGGCATCCAACTGACGTTCGGTCCCGAGCTCGCTCCCACGCCAGTGACGGCGGTGGACCGAGAAGAGGCCCTGGCACGCGAGGACTTCGCCGAAGTGCGCGACCGCCTCGGAGCGGCCGGCGTCTCGGAGCTGGCGGGCCTGATTCCTGAAAACAAGCCGTACTACGCCGCCTTCTTCTTCGATGACGAGGGCTCATTGTGGGTCATGCACTCGGAGATGCTAGTGGCGGATCCGGAGGGGCGTAGGGTGGATGTCTACGACATGGATGGCACCTCGAGAGCCACGGCGACCACGGCCTTGGCTGCCGCGCCAGGCCCGCGAGTTCGCAACGGGCTGATGGCTGGTGTAGTGCGAGACGACGTGGGCGTGGAGTCCGTGGCTGTCTTCCAGGTGGTGCGCTGACCGAACTGGGTGGATTTGACGGCGCCCTCCGTAGCACCGAAATCCTCCGTGCGTTGCGGCGTTCGTGGGAGCTCGACTTCGGCTGGGATGGCGAACGTCGGGCGCCATCTCATATGACGACCTACTGTGCTTCGTACCGACGGGGACCAAAGCCATGATCAGACACTCTCTCTTGACGGTGCTTGTGGGTCTCGTGGGGCTGCCGCTCGGGGTGCGTGGTCAAGGTTGGGAGGAGTTCGAGGGCGAGTTCAGCTTCGCCGGTATCACGTATCCATCGGTCGTGGGAGACTTCAGGGTCGTTCAGGCGATGAGGTGGGCAGATGTCGAGGCCGGCGTTGGCCTCAACTACGCGCTTCCGGAAGTCGGGGGCGAGTTTTCCGTCTTCGTCTACCCGGTTCGACGCAAGCTCGAGCGCGAGCTCGCGATGGGCATCGGAGGCATGATAGGGTACGCGGAACAGAATGGCGGACGACTATCGGTCGACTCCACCCGGTCCGTTGAAATGGCCGGCGTCGATGGTGAGCTCGTGGTCGGGAGCTTCACTGGGCACGGTCAGGCCACCCGCACCCTTCTCTACGTCTTCGAGCAGGGCGGAACCGTCTTCAAGTACCGCTTTACCTACGATCCGGCGATACGCGACCGCTTGGAGCCACGTCTCACGGAGTTCGTCCGAGTGACGTTGACATCGATCGCGGATCCATGGCGGTGAGCGGTCGTCGGACCCAGAGGCTTCAAACGACAGCCTGTGAAGTGGAGCTCGTAGCTCGACTTACGGCGCTTGCTGCGGTCGTCGGTCTGATTTCGAGTGCCTGTTCGCCCGACCCAGCGATGAAGCAGGGAACGCCCAACTTCGAGGCCGTCTTCGAAGAGTTGGACCGGATCGAGCTCGAGGAGCCCCCGAAGACCCCGATCGTCGGAATAACCTCCGTGAATCGACGGCCCGGCGGAGGGTTCATCGTTGCTGACGAGCTCGGCGATCGGGTCTATCTCTTCGATCTCGACGGACGCATCCAGCGGGCGTTGGGCGGGTCGGGTTCGGGGCCAGGGGAACTGGACGCGCCGACCGCCGCCGTCGAGCGAGCAGACGGACACGTCTTTGCGACGCAGCGAGCGAACCGCCGTTTGACGGAGTACACCCCGTCCGGCGACGCCATCGCGCTCACCGTGCCGGGGCGATATGGAGCTTGGCTTCTAGACCTCGGCGACGGTCTCGTGGCAGGTGTCGGGAGCCCCGCGGATCGATTCGTGGTCATGACGTACGGTGGCGATTCATTGTCCTCCTTCGGTGCGCTCGACCCGGAGGTGAACGAGCGTCCGTTCTGGATCTATTACGCTCGAGAATCCGCGACCCTGCTGGGAGACCTGATCGCCATAAACACGTCGTTCTACCCGACCGTCCGACTGTTCAACCTCTCGGGAGACAGCGTCGATATGATCGGGAGGGCACCATCTGGTTGGGTCCAGGCTGGTGACCCACCGGTTGATCGTGCGCGGACTCCTCAGGACCAAGCGAGCGTGCGTGAGTGGTCGTCGGGGTTCAGCATAGTCTCGGGCTTGGCCGGTCTGGATGACGGGCGGCTTGTCGTTCAGTACTCTCGGTTCGCCCCCAGCACTCGGGATCTTTACCGTACAGAACCGTTCGCGATCGATGTCTACGATCGAGAAGGGACGGTCCTGGCGGAACAGGTCCCCCTCGACGCTCCGATCCTTTGCGGAGGAGCCGACCTGGTCTTGCTGGTTGCCGAACCGCCAGAACCATGGACGCTGGCACGGTACCGCTGGAGAGGCGGCTGATCGTACTCGGAGCGCGGTAGCAGAGGCGGGATCATGCCGCTGTCCCGGGGAGCGGGATATATGGCATCGACCGCTGCCGTCAACCTGGGAGGACACGCGTGAGCACAGGACAACTGGGTGGCCTGCCGTGGCTCCGCATCATTGCGGAGGGGACCATGATCGTCACGTCGATCCTGTTGGCTCTCGCTGTCGATGCGGCGTGGGGCCGGCGGCAAGACC
>QKDC01000032.1 GCA_003246755.1 Gemmatimonadota bacterium
CTCGGATTGTATGACACCCGTCACGATCAGATTGGTCGCTGGCGGAGGGGTGGAGTGATCTAACACAGGTCAGCTCACCAGCCTCGAGCATCAGATGGCGTCGGCCGACGAGGGTTTGAGGGGGTAGCGCACTCGACCAAGAGCCAGTACCCGTTAGACGTGAGTTTCACCCCCCAATCGCCCTCACCCCCGGCCGCCATGTCAAAGATCCTGTCACAACTGATCGAAGCGCTCGCATCCGGCAAGGTCGAGGTGGTCGACCTGACACAACCCCTCGGGCCGGACACACCCGTCATTGAGCTACCGGCGATCTTCGGTTCGTCTCCCGGAGTCACGATGGAAGTGATTTCCCAGTACGATGACCGGGGTCCCGCCTGGTACTGGAACACGTTGCGCCTCGGCGAGCACACCGGGACCCATTTCGATGCACCGGTGCACTGGATCACGGGCAGGGATTTACCCGACAACACCTGTGACACGATTCCCGCCGGGAGGTTGGTTGGACCCGCCTGCGTGATTGATGTGACGGAAGATGTCGAGCGAAATCCCGACTTTCTGCTCAGCGCAGAGCGCATTCGTGAGTGGGAATCGGATCACGGCAAGATCCCCAAGGGGTCATGGGTCCTGCTCCGGACCGGATGGAGCAAGCGCACGACGGCTGAGGCGTTTCTCAACGTAGCCGACGATGGGCCTCATTCACCGGGATTCCACGCCAATGCTTCCCGCCTTCTGGCAGAGCAGCGTGACGTACTTGGCGTTGGTGTGGAGACGGTCGGGACCGACGCCGGACAGGCCGGGGGGTTCGACCCGCCCTTCCCCAATCACCACACGATGCACGGCGCGGGGAAGTTTGGGCTGGCGAGCCTCTGCAATCTCGACCGACTGCCGGCGACAGGGGCGGTCGTGTTGGCCGCCCCGCTCAAGATCGTAGATGGGAGCGGGAGTCCGCTTCGGGTCCTCGCCCTGGTCGAGTCTGGCGAATAAATCGAGCGTCGAACTCTCAGCCGCGAAGCGCGTGACCCGTGCTCGACGGCCCTCTCCAGTTCCCGGTCGTCAGACCCCCCCCGGGCGGCCCCCCTCGTCGGCCACCTCATTTTCCGGCTTGGGTTTGCCGGCATCGAGGTCGTTCCAGTTGAGAATGGCGTTGAAACCGAGGAAGAACGTTCCCTGAGTCTGGAAACGCCAGTACGGCCGGATGGCAAACATCACGATGTGTCCATCGCCGAGTGAGGCGTCCACCAGTTGCGCGCGGTCGGACAATGCCTCTCCACCGTCGAGGATTCCCGAGAGCAGCATCCTGTCCGAAGAGGTCGGGAACCGAACCACAACCCGTGCCTTTGTCTCGTCGAGGTTGAGCCCGAACGCCCGGGCGCGCTGACGAAAGGCCGCCGCCTCAGCATCGCCGCCTGCCTGCCGACCCTCTTGCGAACGGACGGGTCCAGCCTCTTCTTCCTCCCACGGTGAGAGTGTCACCCTACTTGCCATCGGCGTGATCGTCTGCCAAGGGCCCGAGGAGCCACCAAAGAACCCGCGGAACCCTCCACCCCCGCTCGCGTTCAAGACGGGCGACTGGCTGAAGTACACCGGCACTTGCCCACCCGTGTATCCATAGGCAAGTGGGCTCTTCGCATCGGCGATCACCCCGCGGAACAAGGAGCCTCGGGCGGTGAGGTTTTCCGGGTTCTCGACCGTGATGCCACTGGTCAGCCCGTATTCGGGAAAGATGGTCGAACTCGACCCTTCGACGATCAGCGTGCCACCCTGCTCGACGAACCTGGCCAGTTCGAGGAGTCCGTCCACACCCATCCCACCCCGGATGTCATCACTCTGATCGAGCGCCCCGAGGTTGGGCGTCTTGTCCGTCTTGGCGTAGGGGAGCGGAAGGTCACCGGTCCTGGCGATGCCGTTCACCTGGGACACCGCACTGCCGCCGACATGCGGGAAGATGATCACATCGTACTTCGCGCGGAGATTCCCCTGTTTCAGTTTCTGATCGGCGAAGTAGTCGTAGGGCACGCCATAGGTGTCGAGCGCAGCGCGCACCCATCCTTCGTCCTGCGTGCGCTGCCAACTGTGGACATACCCGATTCGTGGGAGGTCAAGATCATGCGTAGCAACATCCGGCACGGAACCCATTGCCCTGGCGGAGAGACCCAGGTCGATCAAGGTCGGTTCGAGGATGGCTCGGTCGGCATCGGGAATGATGAATGCGCCAGCGTGGAAGGACTGCCCTGAGGCTTCGAAATCCTCCTCTGCGGCAAGCATCGGCACATGGGCGTGCTTGTAGCGGAATGCCATCAAGTTGTTGTCGGTGGTATGATCGATCACGAGGACGCCACCCCGACCGGTGACTCCTCCATCCGCCCGCACTGGGCCGGTGACGAGTGTCATACCCTCGTCGAGGACCTTCTTGTCCTTCACGGGTTTGATGGTCACGTTCCTCATCAGTTGGAAGGTCCAGGCGATGTCGTCGTACGGTCTAGGGTTGCTCAACGAGAAGGTCTGGAGCGAGAAGTACATCTCGGCGAGTGTCCGGTAGGGCTGGTCTCCGCGCACGACATAATCACCCTCACGGATGTCCAGGTTACCCGTCTTGAAGTCCGACGACGCCCGATGGATTTCCAACCCTTGGCGGAGCAACTCGTTGACGGCATCAGCCGCATCGGCCTTGCGGCGCTGATCCGCAGGAATCACCCACCCGTGGATCGGGCCGTCGAGGCCCTTCTGCACGGCACGCTTGTTCTTGACCCAGTAATTCTCGAGATACAGCTCACGATTCTTCGCCACGTGGCTCAAGGAGAAGAGCATCGCCGATTGCTGGATGTTCGTGTTGTTCCGAGGCCCCCATTCAATGGTGGAAAGGGGCGGATTGGGTCGGAACCACTCTCTGCTCGTCGTGGTCGCGCCCGCGGACAACGTGCGATTCTCTGGCCCGTAGCTCGCGACTTCATAGAACCGCCCAACGGCGTTGTGGGAGTGGGCAGCGTAGAAGAGGTAATTGGGCGTCCACCCGTCATAGAACCCGTAGGTCCACACACCAGGAACGCCACGTTTGGTCATCTCGAGCACTTCGTTCTCGGCCAGCATCCACCACTCGGTAATGGTGATCGGGTCGAGCGACTCGTTGTAGGGGCCGGTCCCCGTCGAGGCATAGAGATACGTCGACGACTCATGCAAGTCGTGCATGATGGTCGGCTTCCACTCGAGAAAGGTCTTGGTCACGTGTCGGGTGAGCGCTAAGAACTGGCCCATGCCATCACGATTGTTGTCGTGTGCGACGTACTTCCCCCAATACATGAGCGGAAGGCGCGATTCGCCTTCCGGACGATCCTTGTTGAAGTAGTAGGTGTCGACCTGCTTCTCACGCCCGTCCACTTCGAGCACCGGGGTAATGAAGGTGATGACACCAGCCCGAATCGCTTGGATGAATGGGGTTTCCTCCACGGCGAGGCGATAGGCGAGTTCCATGACCATCTCGGGCCCTCCTGTTTCCGGAGAGTGGAGGCCGGTGGTGATCCAGTAGATCGGCTTCGCCATCTTGATCAGGGTTCGGGCTTCCTCGTCTGACGTGCGTCGAGGATCCGTGAGTGCGGCAAGCATGCCCTTGTAGCGCTCGAGATCCCGGATGGTCGCCTCGTCGGCCACCGCAAGGAGAATCATGTCACGCCCTTCCTCACTCTTCCCCATGTTCCAAACCGTGATGCGATCCGAGGCTGCATCCAGTGCTTCGAAGTAGCGCTGGATGTCTTTGGCATAGGTGAGTTCGCCTGGCGTCCCCACGATCCGCCCAAGAAAGTCGAGGGGGGTCGGGACGGTGGCGGAGGCGGGCAGATGATCCACGAGGTCGGTGCTGATCCTCGCGTCCTGGAGATGTTCCTTGATCTTGGCGGTGTAGGCCGAGTCGATCGGCTGACTCTGGCTCCACAGCTGGGACGTACTCAGGAGTGCAGCCACGGTGATGACGGTGCTCGTGGCTTGACGCAGGTAGCCAGTCCTACGGCGCATGACGACCTCCGACCTTCGGGTGAGATGGGCTGGGCCCAGAGTGATCAGGCGGTGTAGTCCCCCAAGGATACGTGCATCCTCTTCGTGTTGTTAGGGATCCGATCCCGGGAGCCACAATGACGGAAGGGCGGCCCCGTGGAACCGCCCTTCTCACCCAAATCGGATCCAGCCAGCCTACATGGCAGGGGGTGCGGCGTCGGCGTTCCAGATATCCTGGGTCATTTTCCAGGATCCGTCTGCCTGGCGCTGATAGATATGAATCCCTTTGATGGTCTCACGAATCGCCTCACCACCAGCCTTCGGGGTCATGGTGACGTTACCCGTGTAGTACTCACTGGACCAGTCGCCCGAAACGGTCAAGTCCGAACTGGTGTAGTTCACGGTCAGATCGAACTGCTCCGTCATCGCGGTGATTCAGGCGGTGAGGGCTGCGGTTCCGCCGACCGCGGGTTCGTTCGGCGGCATCGGAATGGTGTCGGCCGTCATATAACTCAGGTCGGCCGAGCCGCTATTGATCGATGCGAGCTCTGCATCACGAACGGCCATGATCTCGGCCTCGTCGGCCGCGGTGTCGACCATGGGGGGCACCGGTCCTCATCGCCACCGTCCGGCTCTCCGCATGAACCCACAGGAACGCGGGTCGCTTCCTCCCCCCTCGGGGACGACACTATCCGCCCGGGCGGTATCAGAGGCGGTCATGGCCGCGCGATAGAGCTCCGAACACTCCCTGACAGGCCCGCTCGAGTATGCTCGGAACAAGAGCCAGACCGACACGAGGACGAGCAGGGGAACCACCAATCGAGTAACGACCTTGGGCGTGGCCTTTGGTGGAGGTGTTGCGGTTGGAGGGACAGGATCCCCGATCGGCGAAGTCATTCCCTACGATAGAGGTTCTCGAGGCGCACCGCCAGCGAAACGCTGAGCCTCGAGTCGCTGGCACCGTATTGACACCCCCTGTCCCATAGAGGAGTGTTCCAGTCTCTGGGAGGTGTCCATGAACGCTACTGACCTCTGCGCCTTGCTCGATCACCATGAGATCCCTTATCGGCGGTTCGATCACGTGGCTGTCTTCACATGCGACGAGGCCGCGCGGGAAGTACCGTTCGAAGCGGAAGGGGTCCAGACGAAGAACCTGTTTCTTCGGGACGGGAAGGGCCGCCGTCACTGGCTCCTGGTCACGTCGTGCGAGCGCACGGTCGACCTCCGGGCCCTCACCTCGGTGATCGGCGCGGACCGACTCAGCCTGGGTTCGCCCGAGCGGCTCGTTCGCTATCTCGGTCTCACCCCGGGAGCCGTGACGGTGTTCGGGCTGGTGCATGACTCCGACCACGCCGTGGAACTGGTGGTCGACCGCCGGGTATGGGCGGCATCACACTGGCGCTCCCACCCCCTGGTCAACACCGCCACTCTAGTCGTGGAGCGATCGGACGTCGAGCGATTCCTGGCGCTGACCGGACACGTTCCCCGGGTAGTTGACGTACCCAGTCGAAATCGAAGATAGGATTCGTCATCCTGACTCCATAGCCTCTTCATGCTCGTTTGGGCAGTTTCATCTCGAGCCGGATTCGTCCTACCTCGATTCCATGTACCTCGGATGCGGGAGGAGCTCATGCTGGCGGCGGCAGGTCCCCGAAGAACCAGGACCCTGGGCCAAACCCACGCCCTAATACTGGGTCTGTGTCTCCTTCCGTCCACATCGTTGGCACAATCCCCTCGCGACATCATCGATCAAGTCGACCGCCTCATGCGCGGGAACTCCAGCCGGGGCCGGATCGAAATGCAGATCCGTACCAAGCACTGGGAACGCACCCTCCAGATGGTTGCCTGGTCACTGGGAACCGAGTACTCGCTCGTTCGCGTCGAGGCCCCTGTGAAGGAAGCGGGAACAGCCACTCTCAAGGTCGTGGACGAGGTGTGGAATTACCTCCCACGTGTCGATCGAACCATCAAGATCCCGCCGTCCATGATGATGGGCTCCTGGATGGGGTCTCACTTCACGAACGACGACTTCGTGAAGGAGAGCAGGCTGATCGAGGACTACGACATCGCTTTCGCGGACTTCGGAGGTCAGGAGCGAGCGAGTTATTGGGATCTGAGCCTGACTCCCCACCCTGACGCGCCGGTGGTGTGGGGACGCATCGACTACCGGGTCCGGAAGGCCGATCTCATGCCGGTCTGGGCCCGGTATTTCGACGAAGGAGGAGCGTTGGTTCGCACGATGACTTTCGACCAATACCAGCGAATGGGTGGGCGTCTCGTGCCAGCCCGCATGACGGTCGTGCCAGCCGACAAGCCCCAAGAAGTGACGCTCGTCCTCTACCAGAGCCTGGAATTCGATATCGGAGTCGACGAAACGTTCTTTTCCCTCCGCAATCTCCGTCGGAGTGCCGTCCCGTGAACGACAGATCCCTCTGGTGGCGCATTGCCTGGAGGAATCTCTGGCGCAACAGTCGGCGGACGATCATCACGGCGGCCGCGCTTGCATTTGGCTTTCTCTCCTGTGTCGTGATGATCGGGATCTGGTACGGGGTCATCGACGAGATGATCGAAACGGGGACGAATCTCGTCTCCGGCCAGGTACAGATTCATGCGAAGGACTACCTGCCGGAGCGGAGCATGCACGCAACCCTGGGTGGCCAGGGTGGCATCGAGGTCGGCACCTACCTCGACCATCTGGAAACAGAGCCTTACGTCGTGGCCGCGGCTCCCCGGGTCTACGCTGGAGGTCTCGTGAGTTCCGGAGAGCACACGGTAGCCGGGATTTTTCTGGGTGTGGAACCCGAACGGGAGGCGCGCGTCACGCGGTTGCTCGCAAGCCTGGTGGAGGGTCGGTTGCCCGTACCCGGTCGGCGGGAGTTGATCATGGGCGACGAGATGGCGCGAACACTCGATGTTCGTCCGGGGAGCGAGATCGTCGTGGTGGCACCCGCAGCCGATGGATCGATGGGAAACGACCTCTACAGGCTCACGGGTGTCCTCCACTCGGGACTCCCCACCCTTGATGGCGCCTACGTTGTCTTGCCGATACTCGACTTACGGCAACTCCTCGCCATGGAGGAGGGACGAGTGCACGAGGTCGCCCTGCGCGTCAGCGACCCGTGGGTTGCACCGGCCGTCGCCATGGGGGCTGGGCTCATGCCGCAGGGTCCCAATGGTCCGCCCATTCAGGTGCGAGCATGGACCGACTTCCGGGCTGAACTCGCCGAGTACGCGCGCCTGGCCTTCGCCGTCAATGGGATTGTGGTCGCCATCGTCTTCGGCATGGCGATTTTCGGCGTCGCGAACACCCTGTTGATGAGCACCTTCGAGCGCCGACGGGAGTTCGCCTTGGTACGCGCGCTTGGAACACAACCGCGAAGTGTGGCTTGGACCGTGGTCTACGAGAGTCTGATCCTCGGAGTTATTGCCTTGGCCGCCGGCACTCTCATCACCGCGCCGGTGATGTACTGGCTCCACGAATACCCGATCGATCTGAGCCGGTTCACGGAAGGATTCACCATGGCGGGATCGGCAATGCGTCCCGTCCTTCGTGCCGAGTATACGCTCGACGGACCGGTGGTCAGCGCCATCGGACTCTTGATCACCAGCCTGCTGGCCGCGCTCTATCCGGCATACCGCGTATCGCGTATTCCCCCCGCGGACGTGCTGGCCGACTGATGCGTTACTGGACTCTGGTGCGCCTGGCCTTACGGAACGTGACGCGGGAGGCACGGCGAGCACTCTTGACGTGCTCGGCGATGGCCCTTGGGCTGGCGTTGCTCGTGTTTTCACGGGCTCTGGCGGACGGCGGTCATGAAGACTGGATCGATGCGGGCGTCCGCCTGGGTCAGGGTCACGTGCTGGTGCAGGCACGAGGCTACTTGGAGAGCGGGAGTATCGATGATCGACTCACGCTCGACGAGGTGCACCAGGTACTTGACGCACTATCCCAACTGCCGGGAGATAGCGATGCGCGACCCACTGCTGTCCGCGTGAGTGTGAATGGCCTGGCCAGCTCCGCCACCTCGGCCCTTCCGGTGCGCATCGAAGGCGTGGATCCTCAGGCGGAACGGCGGTTCTCGTTCTTCCCCTCGAAGCTGGTCGAAGGTGAGTACTTCGCGTCGGACAACCCGCTTGCCGCGTTCGTCGGGAAGGGGTTGGTGGAGCGACTCGGTCTCCGCGTAGGCTCCCGGTTCGTGGTCACGGCTCAGGCCGCCAACGGCGAGATCGAAGGGCAACTCCTCCGCGTCGTGGGTGTGTTCCGCACGGGTCTCGACGAAGTCGATGAAGGCCTGGTGCACATCCCTTTGGAGACCGCGCGCTCATGGCTGGGGGTGGCAGGTGCAACGACGGTAGGGCTGCTGGTCGACCACAGTCGAGAAGTTCCGTCGGTTGTGACTGCTCTGCGTGGACAGTTGAACGACCCAGATGTCCGTGTCCTGAGTTGGAGCGAGGCAAATCCCGAACTCGATGCAGCGGTCAAGGTCGACGACTATGGCGACTACATCTTCCACGCCATCCTCTTCGGTGTCATTGCGCTGGCGGTGCTGAACACGGTCCTCATGTCGGTGATGTACCGCAAAAGGGAATTCGGAGTACTCCAAGCCCTGGGTCTATCCGCACGACAGACGGGCATGGTGGTACTCCTCGAGGGGCTTCTCCTCACCGCCCTCGCCGGTGCTGTCGGTATCGTGATTGGACTCGCTGTCACCTGGGGGCTCTTCCGGGACGGTATCGACTTCTCCTCCCTGTTGAGTGGCGAGTTCGACTTCGCCGGCGTCGTGCTCGACCCTGTGATCGTCCCCGAGTTCCGAGTGATGCAGTTGGTGCAAAGCGTCGCATCGATCTTCGTCATCGGTGTCGTCGCCTCGATCTACCCTGCCCTGCACGCCATGCGACTCGATGTCGCGGAAGCCCTGAAGTTCGAACGATGAGTGAGGACGCCGTGGCCTCTCAGAATGCCGTGCCCGCCGTACGCACCGTGAATCTCTGGAAGATCTACCCCCAGGATCCCGAGCCGGTGGAGGCCATCCGAGGTGTGAACCTCCAGATAGACTCCGGAGAGTTCGCGGCCATGGCGGGACCTTCCGGCTCCGGCAAAACGACCCTGCTCAACCTCCTGGGCGGACTCACTCGGCCCTCGAGGGGTGAAGTCTGGATCGGCGGCGTGGAGATCGGAGCACTCGCCGACAAGAAGTTGGCACGAATTCGACTCGAGGAGATCGGCTTCGTATTCCAGGCGTTCAACCTCCTGCCGGTGTTGAGCGCCATGGAGAACGCCGAGTTTCCGCTGCTGCTGCAGGGCGAATCGGTATCGGTCCGGCGCGCCAAAGTCCGGGCGCTGTTCGACGAGATCGGACTTCAGGGTCTCGAGAGCCGACGACCTGGCAAGCTTTCTGGAGGTCAGCAGCAACGGGTCGCCGTTGCGCGAGCCGTCATTGCCGACCCGGCGTTGGTGCTCGCTGACGAGCCAACGGCCAACCTCGATTCGGCAACCGGTGCCGCCCTGCTCGACGTGATGGAGCGATTGAACCAGACACGTGGGACGACCTTCCTCTTCTCCACGCACGACCCGCGGGTCATGGAACGCGCACGGCGGTTGATTCGCCTGGTGGATGGTGCAATCGAGAGTGATCAGCGCCGCTGAGCCCCCGTTGAGGGTAGCCGGGGCGTGCGTACTTCTCGCTCTTCTCATTGCCGGACCAGCCAAGGGGCAGCAGGCAACGCACCTCACGCTGTCGGGATACGGACTCAACGTGGGGACGGCGGCTGGTGGCAGCCGCTACAGCCCATCCGGCGTCGCCGACTTCCAGCGGCTCAGAGGGATGCTCGACATACGACATGGTCCGGTTCGTTTCGACGTTGCCTACGAGCACACGCTCCTGATACACCAGACGGGTACGGAGATCGGGGCGCCAGGTCTTCGCCTCCCGTCATCGGTAGGAAACTGGTGGGATCTCGGTGGATCCATTGACGCTGGCGAGGACTGGGAGTGGCGTCATCGGCTGGATCGATTGGGGGCCACTGTCGAGATCGCCGACGACGTGGAGTTGACGATGGGCCGGCAGGTCATTTCCTGGGCGAGTACGCTGCTACTGACACCGGCCGATCCCTTCTCACCGTTCGATCCGGCGGACCCATTCCGGGAGTATCGGGCGGGCGTCGATGCCATGCGCCTTCGTGCCTACCTGGGCCCCACTTCGGAAATGGACCTGGTCATTCGCCCCACGCACGACGTCACCGAGGATCGCATGACGGCACTCGTCCGAGGCTCGATCTCAGCCCGCGAATGGGACCTCAGTGCATGGGGCGGAGCGCTGTACGATGCCGCAGCCGTGGGTGTCGGGGCCGTTGGAGCAGTGGGCGACTGGGCGGTTCGGGTGGAGGCGTCGCTGAGGGAGCATGATGGAGGGACGGCCCTTCGCGGGACAATCGGCATCGACCGACGCATGACCGTGCGCGATCGCGATCTCTACATCGTCGCCGAGTATCGCCGGGATGGATTCGGCGCCGGCAAGGGGGCGATTGAGACGCTGCAGACGAGTGCTCCTGTCCAGCGGGGCGAACTCCAACTTGCTTCCCGAGATGCCGGCGCGTTTCAGCTCTCCCTGCAGATCCATCCGCTGGTGGCCGTGAGCCTGCTCACGCTCCTCAGCCTCAACGACCAGAGCGGACTGGTCGGCCCGGGAGTGGGTTGGGCCATTGGGTCGAACTCGAGTATTGCGGTGGGTGCCTTCGTACCGTGGGGAAAGGAGCGAGCCAACACCCTGGCCAGCGAGTTCGGGGACGTTCCCGTAGTGGGCTATGCGTCCCTCTCGGTCTTCTTCTAGGTCACGCCCGCTTGCGGGCAAGGCTAGATGCGTTCCAGCAAGGATTGAAACCGCGGGTCGTCGCGGAGTCGATCGAAGTCGGAGTCGTTCTCCAGCCAGGCGCGATGGCCGAATCCGTTCTCGATTGCGCGGTCCAGAGTCTTCAGCGCAGCTTCGGTGTCTCCGACCTGGGCATAGACACACCCGATGTTGTACAGCACTCCCGAATCGTCCGGATCGAGGATGGTTGCCAAGCGAGCCAGCTCCAAGCCACGCTCTGGATTCCCGAGTTGCACGTTGGTCGCAGCGCCCAAAACGAGGGCCCGTGATTCATCGGGGTTGAGGGCGAGGTGCTGGTCGACGAGTTGGGCCCCCTTCCGATATGCAGCCTCGGCGTCGGCCTTTCGACCGAGGGAGTTGTAGACCTGCGCGAGGAGGATAGGGGCCTGAAAGTCTTCTGGGCGAACTTCGGAGGCCTTCAGGAACATGGCCGCCGCTTCGTCATAACGGCCCTGCGCGAGGTGGGCTCGCGCAAAGAAGTAATAGGCCTCGAATAGCTTCGGGTCGAGCCGAATGGCCGTTTCAAACTCGGCTTGAGCTTCGTCGTACAATCCACGGAGTGTCAGCGCCAACCCGCGTGCCTCGTGCGCCTCCGCGAGGTTGGGATCCAACTCCAGCGCTCGGCGGCTGTAGGTGTCTGCCCCTTCCAGATTGGCCTTGCTGGCATCCCACCAGGTGTAGAGCGCGGTGCAGCAATCGGCGGCCCCGGCATAGGCTCGCGCATAGTTGGGATCGATTTCCATGGCGTGTTCGAACATCCGCCGAGCATACTCGACCCCTTTCTTCCGCCACTGGTGGAAGTACTGTCGCCCCCTGAGGTAGAAGTCGTAGGCCTTGATGTCCACAGCAGGCGACTTTTCGATCGCCTGTTTCTCGTCTTCACTCAGGACCACACCACGAAGCGCCTTGACGATGTTCTCCGCGATCTCGTCCTGAATGGCAAAGACATCCTCCATCTCCCGGTCGTAGCGCTCGGACCAGAGATGGTGCCCTCCGGCAACACTCACGAGCTGCGCGGAGATGCGAAGCCGATTCCCGGCCTTCCGAATGCTCCCCTCGAGCACGGTGCCCACGCCGAGTTGCTCGCCGACTTTGCGGATGTCCTGGTTCTGACCCTTGAAGGCAAAAGCGGATGATCGGGAAATGACGCGCAGCGCTTCGATCTTGTTCAGGGAGTTGATGATCTCTTCGGCGATGCCTTCACAGAAGTAATCCTGGTCCTTCTGTGGGCTCATGTCGGCAAACGGCAACACGGCGATGGAGGTCTTCTGGGGTTCCGCCGGGACCGCGACGGTGGCCATCTCGGGTGGGGTGATGACATTGGGCGAGCGGAGTGCCCGAACGACCTGTGAGGCGGTGTCGAATCGCTCCATCCGGTCGCGGGCCAACGATCGCGTGATCACGCCGTCGAGTTCGGCACTGACCTCGGCTCTGCTTGCCCGAGCCGAGGGGACGGGCTCGGTGAGCCGTTTGGTGATCGTCGCCTGCGTCGTGGATCCGAGAAACGGCGGACTCCCGGTCAGCATCTCAAAGAGCATACAGCCCAGACTGTAGACGTCGCTTCGGCCGTCGGGTTCCCCTTCGCCCATCGCCTGTTCCGGACTCATGTAGGTCGGCGTGCCGACCGCCATGCCGGTTTGGGTCAGCGATTCGCTGCCGGCTGCACTCACCGCCTTGGCGATCCCGAAGTCGGTGACGATGGCCTCACCTTCGTGCAGCATCACGTTCTCGGGTTTGATGTCGCGGTGGACAACGCCATGCCGGTGCGCATAGTCGAGCGCCGCGGCCACGTCCCGGCAGATCCGGACCGCATCCTCCACCGGCATCTGGGGGGTCGAACGCAGCTTGTCCCGGAGCGACTCACCCTCGACGAAGGGCATCACGTAGTAGAGCAATCCATCTGCCCGGCCGGAATCGTACAGCGGGAGGATGTGGGGGTGCTGCAGGCCCGCCGCGATTTGGATTTCGCGGAGAAATCGATCCGGTCCGAGCGTGGCGGCCAGCTCAGGGTGAAGCACCTTGAGGGCCACTTGTCGGGCGTGTTTGAGGTCTTGTGCCAGGTACACAGTGGCCATTCCGCCACGTCCCACCTCCCGATCGACGGCATAGCGGTCGGTGAGTGCTGTGCGGAGGCGGTCAGTGAGCGTGGTCATAGAGGGCAGGAACTTACAATCACCGGAGGAAATGGGCGATGAATGAGGGGTTCGACTCCCCCACTCGCACACGTGAGGTGGCCGACCAAGCGCAACCGAATCCGACCCGAAATCTATAACTCATCGTCTGACACGCGACTTACCAGGACTCGGTAGGCGGTATGTCGGATGATGCCGGGATCAACGGCGGCAGGAACGGCAGCACCTATCTTGTGGATCAAGCGGTGGCTAGCGCGGTCGAGCGAACTCCTCCCAGCGCGGGTAGCCCCGAAGGGAGTCCACCGCTGGGTGCGTATGCACCCAGAGTTCGTAGTAGCTCCCTTGTTGAAAGGCCTCACTCAAGAGGTCGACGGCTCGTTCCCTGTTCCCGAGTGCTGCCTGGATCAGTCCGCGCTGTCGGGTGTGGGAACCCCGGAGAAACGGTGTCTTCAAGTCGGCGAGCTGTCGGTCGATGTCCTCCGCCCGCGCACGATGTCCCGCCCAGGCGTGATGAACCCCTGCTAACCCGAGAATAAAGATGTTCCCGGTTTCGGCGTACAGCGCGCTGAAGACGGCGGCCGCCGAGTCGTTGACTCCCGCCTGACCCAGGGCCTGCCCGTACACGCGGCGGAGCGCGACGTCCATCGGAGCCGCCTCCAGGCGACGCCGGCACCATTCGAGGGCGCGTTGATTGAACTCCTGGGCCGCGTCGGGGAACCCGTGTATCCGGAACTCGTTGGCCGCCTCGTTCAGGGTCTCCCCCGCCAATCCGCGTGGAAAGTTCAGAACGTCCTCCACCATCCCGCGGACTTCGTCGACCCGGCCGAGACCGATCAGCGCACGGATGCGCCGGAGCAGTGAGGTCTGGTCGTTGCGCACGGCCTCTCGACCTGCCAGGGCGGCAGCGAGTTCGGCCTCATGGTCTCCGAGGAGGTGGTAGGCCACGGTGAGTCTGTTCCAGTACGGGGAAGTCTCCATCTGGTGCGGGCGCGTCCAAATCTCCACCGCTTCACGGACCCGTCCGATCCGAAGCGTGTACAGCCCCGCCATGTGCTTTGTGAAGGGGTCGTTGGGCCGGAGGGCAAGCAGCGCCTGGTGCGCTTGGTAACTGCGAACGGGATCCCCTTGGAGGTAGGCTTCATAGTGATCGACCCAATGGCGTTCGAAGGGGCTGAGCTGCTCGCGTCGGGCAGCCAGCCATCGCACGACGGAATCGAGCGCCATGACATCGATCACCGTGGAGTTGGCCGGCGGAGCCGATGCATACATCATGGCCAGGTAGATCGCAGCCGGATAGAACGT
>QKDC01000047.1 GCA_003246755.1 Gemmatimonadota bacterium
ATCGGTTACCGGATTGCCAAGACCGCGCCCGACCCGTTCGGACGATTCCTCGCCGCGGGACTCACGACCGCCGTGATGCTCACCGCCGTGCTGCACATGGCCGTGACGCTCAAACTCATGCCGACCACAGGTCTCACCTTGCCCTTCATGTCGGCTGGCGGGTCGAGCCTGGCACTCAACTTGGCGGCCGTTGGCGTGTTGGCCAGCATCGGGCGGATGCGAGGAAGACCAGAGCGTCGATGACGACGGTTCTCCTCGCAGGCGGTGGTACCGGGGGTCACCTCATGCCACTGTTGGCCATCGGCGATCGCCTGCGCCAACGTCACCCCGAATGGCGCATCGTCCTCGTCGGATCACGCCACGGCATCGAGGCAACGCTTCTTCCCAAGCGAGACTACCCCTACCATCTGCTCTCGACCGAGCCGATCTATCGTCGCGGGTGGTGGCGGAACCTCAAGTGGCCCGTGTTGGCGATCCGCATTCTGTTCGAAGTCAAGCAGGTCCTCGAAACCGAAGCACCCGACGTCGTACTCGGAACCGGGGGGTATGCCTCTGGCCCGGTGCTCTGGGCCGCCGCTCGGCGCTCCATCCCGACGATCGTCTTCGACGGCGATGCGGTACCGGGGGTCGCGAGTCGGTGGGCCAGTCGGAAGGCACGACAGGTATATCTCGCCTACCCGGAAGCCCGTCACCATCTGCCTGAGGCGCTCTCCGGTCAGGTGTTCGTGACGGGGGCACCAATCGTTCCCCCGGACGCCTCCGTAGAGCGACGCGCCCGCGAGCGGTTCGGCCTCGACTCACACCTTCCGGTGGTACTGGTCACGGGAGGGAGCCAGGGATCACAGGCCATCAACCTCGCCGTCTCGGACTGGGTCTCCAGCGGGGCATCCAAGGAGTGTCAAGTGCTCTGGGCGACCGGCCGGGGGACCCATGGCGATTTCGCGCACCTTCACGACCCACCTTCGGTTCAGGTCTTCAGCTTCCTGGATCCCATCAACGAGGCCTACGCGGTGGCTGATCTTGCAGTAGCTCGGGGTGGCACGATGTCGTTGACCGAACTGGGTGCCTGGGGGATCCCCGCCATCGTGATCCCGCTGCCGAGCGCTGCCGCCGACCACCAAACCTCGAACGCGCGGGCCCTCGAGCAGGCCGGTGCGGCCCGTGTTCTCCCCCAACACAGCCTCACCGGCGAGACCCTCGGGAGGGCCATCAAGGATCTCCTCCAGGATGCAGGAGGAATGGGGGCAATGCGCCAGGCGGCTCTGGCCCGGTCGCGCCCGGGAGCCACCGATGAGATTGCCAGCCGTCTCGCGGGGCTGATTGGCGCACTTTGAGTTTGCCATGTCCATGCAATTGCTTAGATTAGGTCCATCGTCATGAACCTCTTTCTCGGCTCCGATGGGAGGCCGATCCACTTCGTGGGGATCGCCGGATCGGGGATGAGCCCCCTCGCACAGGTGGCGCTCAGGAGAGGGGTTGCGGTGACGGGGTCGGATCGGTTTCCCGAGGGTGCCCCAGACCTGATCGGTCTGGGCGCCCGAGTCGTCCGGGACCACGATGTGGGATTGGTGGAGGCGGCTCGCGCCATCATCGCGAGTGCCGCCATCCCCACGGACCATCCTGAAATGGTCCGAGCCAGAGAGTTGGGCATCCCCATCGTGCCACGGAAGGATGCGCTCGCGGAACTCGTACGCGGTCACCGAACGGTCGCGGTAGCTGGAACGCACGGCAAGACGACAACAACAGTGATGGCGACCAAAGCTCTGGCCGGCGCTGCTTTCGCGCCGACCGGCCTCGCCGGAGGGCGTGTCCCCGAGTGGGGAGGGAATGCCAAGGTCGGTGGAGATGATCTCTTCGTCGTCGAGGCCGACGAATACGACCAGGCCTTTCTGACTTTGTATCCGCAGGTGGCGGTGATCAATAATTTCGAGTGGGAGCACCTGGAGTCGTACGGTGGATCGGGTCAGAGGCTCGAAGATGCGTTCGTCGAGTTTGCCGGAAGAGCCGAACGAGTCCTGATCGGGAGTGATGACCGTGGCGCGCAGGCGATCGCGGGACGATTGGAGGTCCCCGTTTGGCGCTTTGGTAGCACCGGGCCCGACATCGTGATCGAATCATTGATGCCCGTCTCACAGGGTGTGGGCGCGAGAATCGCCTTCCCCGGGGGAGAGCGGGTGACCGTCGAACTCGGTGTTCCGGGTGTGCACAATGTCCGGAATGCCGCCGCCGCGCTTGGGACCGTGGCCGCCTTGGGGGGAAATCTCGACGCAGCCGCCGACGCCCTGACGGGGTTTGGGGGTGTCGGGCGGCGATTCGAGCGCATCGGATCAGTGGCGGATGTGATGGTGGTGGACGACTATGCACACCACCCCACCGAGATCGCTGTCACGCTCGACGCAGCGCACACGATGTACCCCAGTCGGAGGTTGGTCGTGGTGTTCCAGCCACACCTGTACTCCCGGACGGCGGTGTTGGCCGATCGGATGGGCGAGTCCCTTCGTGGATCCGATGTGGTGTTCGTTACCGATGTGTACGCCGCACGTGAGGATCCGGTACCCGGTGTCACGGGGGCACTGGTGGCGGAAGCTGCAAAATCGCAAGGGCTCGACGTGCGCTACGCACCGGCCCGACAAGAACTCTTGGATCTCGTGGTCGCGGAGGTGCGTGCTGGTGACTTGGTTATGACTCTTGGTGCCGGTGACATCACCACCCTGGGCAGCGCCCTTCTTCGGAGGCTTGCCGGATCGTGAGGCGTGTGGCAGTCACTGCGGTGTTGGGATTGGTGGCCGGCGCGGTCATCGTGTGGGCACTTGGGGCAATGGCTCGGTCGGAGTTCTTCGAGGTGCGACGGGTCGAAGTGCGGGGAGCACAGTACCTCGAACCCAACGACATCGTCGCCGCGCTAGGCCTCGGTCCCGATGCACATCTCTTCGATCCGACCCCGGTGCTGGTCGAGGGCCTGCTCCAGATCCCGGGTGTCGATCAGGCTGAAGTGGGGCGCCGCTGGCCGGGTACCTTGATTGTCACCCTGGTCGAACGCACACCGGTCGCTCTCGCCTCGCGGCGTGAGGGGCTGGCCCTGATGGATCGCGAGGGCCGGATTCTGCCCTTCGACCCACGGCATGACCCGCAACGCTTACCTGTGGCGCCACCTGACAGCGACGTGGCCGGCGTCCTTGGTCGGGTCCTTGAGACGGATCCGGGTTTGTTCGGTCTCATTGACCGAGCCTCGAGAGTTCGCGAGGGAGTCGCGTTGTTCGCGGCGGACAAGAGGTACCTGGTGCGTCTTCACCCGGGGGCCGAAGCCATCCAGGACCTCGCAGCGGTCATTCGGGATCTTCAGGAACGCGGGTATTCCTACCGGGAGCTGGATGCGCGATTTGCCAGCCGGGTCTTTGTGAGAATGAGGTGGTCATGACCCAGGTTCAGCGTCTCGTCGCCGGTCTCGATCTCGGGAGTACCAAAGTGACCGGAGTCATCGGCGAAGTGACCGGAACCGCCCGATCGCCCGGGGTCAAGGTGCTCGGTGTGGGGAATGAGCGGACGACCGGGATCCGACGAGGGGTTGTTCGCGACATCGAGGAGATGACGCGCGCTATCGCAAAAGCGATGCAGGATGCGCAGTTGATGGCCGGCGTCGAAGTTGGCACCGTGTATTGCGGTGTCGCCGGAGAGCACGTGGCGGGGCGAAGCTCGCATGGAGTCGTGTCGGTCGCCGGTTCCGAGATTCGAACTGGGGATGTGGCCCGCGTCAACGACGTGGCCAGCAACGTCTCCTTCGGGATGGGTCACGAACTTCTGCATGCCATCCCCCAGGACTACATCGTCGATC
>QKDC01000161.1 GCA_003246755.1 Gemmatimonadota bacterium
ACGGGATCAGTGTGGTGAACACCATTCCAGGCTTCGCTTACCGGGGTCATGCCGGGGAGACCGCGGTGGGCCAGGGCCAGGGGGGAGTGAGTGGGCCCGCACTGCTTCCCGTCGGCGTCCTTGCTGTGCGGCGTGTCTTGGAACGAACCGGAGGTATCCCCGTAATCGGGGTTGGTGGGATATCCTCCCCCGAGGACGCGGGACAGTACTTGAGGGCCGGGGCCTCACTCATCGCGATCGGAACTGCGGCACTGGCTGACCCTCGGCTCCCCGTGCGCATCATTGAACGGCTGGGCGAGCACCCATGGCCGAACTGATTCTTGCGCTCGATCTTCCAGACGGGGCATCCGCTCTGCGCCTCCTCGATTCGCTTCCCTCGGTCAGGTGGGTCAAGGTCGGCTCCTACCTCATGACCCGCAGTGGGCCTGATCTGGTCGAGCGTCTGTCCAATCGAGGTCTCTCCGTCTTTCTCGACTTGAAATGGCACGACATTCCCCACACGGTGGCCGGGGCGGTCAGGGCGGCACGGGAATCCGGGGTCCGGCTGGCTACCGTACACACGCTCGGTGGGATGGAGATGATGGCTGCGGCCTCTGAGGCCTCCGGTCCTGATCTGGCAGTGGTAGGCGTCACCGTTCTCACTTCCCATACGGAAGAGTCGTACGCGCGCGCGACCGGCCGAGCGACCGGCATGCGCCTCAGTGAAGAGGTCGTGCGGCAGGGAAGGCATGCAATCGAGGCGGGGTTGAGCGGTGTCGTCGCGTCGGCGGCCGAGGTGTCGCCGCTCCGAGAAGCCTTGGGGGCCCAGCCACTGATCGTGGTTCCCGGGATCCGGCTGCCAGGGGCAACGGCCGACGACCAGAGCCGAGTGGCGAGTCCCGCCACCGCGGTGGCCGCGGGGGCCAGTCACCTGGTGATCGGGAGGGCGGTTCTCCGCGCTCAGGACCCGGCAGCCGCTTGGGCCCAGGTCGAAGCTGAGGCCGGGTGATGGCCACCCCCCTCATGTTGATTCTCGCCCTCGCGACCGGACTCGTTCAGCAGATGGAATTGAGGGAGGTGGCCGAAGCGGCGCGTGGGTCGCTCGAAAGGGGGGACCTCAGCTCGCTCCTCGCGGGGGCGGATCGGGTGCAGCTCTACCTGCCTGGGGCCGAGCCCTCGGGGCCAGTCAGCGCGGCGCAGGCCGTTGCGGCCCTCGAGTCCGTGCTGGCCGGGGGCCGCGGTCGGGTGCAGGTGGCGCGGTATGGAGAGGTTGGAGAGGGCCAGGGCTACGTCGAGTTGCGGCGGGACGTGAGGGCGCGGGGGAGGGGGGTCTCCGCACAGCGCGTGTTGCTTGGATTTCGGCTGGACGGGGCTCGTTGGCAGCTGGTGGAGATCAGGGTGAGTTAGGCGTCCAAGTTCCCTTGCGGGAGGTGCGATCGATTGCTATAATTGAAAGCTGAGCACAAACTTGGACGATTCAGGAGTGGTCCTTGAAGGTACGGTCGAGCGTTAAACCCATCTGTGAGCATTGCAGGGTCATCCGCCGCGCGGGCGTGGTGCGGGTGATCTGTAAACGCAACCCCAAGCACAAACAGCGACAGGGCTAGAATGGCGCGTATTGCTGGCGTCGACCTTCCGCGAGAGAAGCGGGTTGCGGTCGCACTGACATATATCCACGGCATTGGTCGACCCACCAGCGACCGCATCCTCGGCGAGTCCGGTGTCAGTCCAGCCACCCGGGTGCGTGATCTCTCCGACGCCGAAGTGGCGCGCCTGCGCCAGGTCATCGAGCGTTCCATTCGGGTCGAGGGTGCGCTGCGGACTGAAGTTGCCATGAACGTGAAGCGGTTGATGGATATCGGGAGCTACCGGGGCACGCGTCATCGCCGTGGTCTCCCGGTCCGCGGCCAGAGAACTCATACCAATGCGCGTACGAAGAAGGGTCCACGGCGCGCCATCGCCGGCAAGAAGAAAGCGACGAAGAAGTAATCCATGACGAGTCCCGTACCAGCACGACCGACTGGCGGCAAACGGTCCAAGAAAGTCGTCGAGTCGGAGGGCATCGCCCACATCTCCGCCACCTTCAATAACGTTCTCATCACCATCACCGATCTGCGGGGGAACACGGTCGTGTGGGGAACGGCGGGCAAGGCCGGATTCAAGGGGTCGAAGAAATCCACTCCCTTCGCGGCAACGGTGGCCGCGGAGAACTGTGCTCGTGAGGCCTACAACTTGGGCGTCCGGAAGGTGCACGTGTTGGTGCAGGGTCCCGGAAGCGGTCGGGAGTCGGCCATTCAGGCCCTCGCCTCCGGGGGTCTCAAGGTGGCATCGATCAAAGATGTGACGCCGATTCCCCATAACGGGTGTCGCCCACCCAAGAAGCGCAGGGTCTAGACATGGCACGATACTCTGGACCCGCCTGTCGCCTCTGCCGTCGCGAGGGATCGAAGCTCTTCTTGAAGGGGACGCGTTGCCTGACGGAGAAATGCGCCGTCGACCGACGCTCGTATGCTCCTGGCCAGCATGGCCAGTCGGGTGGGCGAGGTCGCAAGATGTCGGAATACGCGAAGCAGCTTCGCGAGAAGCAGAAGGTCAAGCGGATCTACGGGCTGACCGAAAAGCAGTTCCGAAACCTCTTCGAGAGCGCATCGCGGGAGCAAGGTGTCAAAGGCACCAACCTGCTCGTCGCTCTTGAATCACGACTCGACAATCTCGTTTACCGTATGGGGTTCGCCGTCAGTCGCAGCCAAGCCAGGCAACTGGTTGGACATGGTCATATCCAAGTCAACGGCCGACGGGTCGACATCCCCTCCTATCGTGTCAAGCCGAACGATGAAGTTCGCGTGGCTCCCGGGAGCCGCGAAATCGTGCCGGTCAAGGTCGCTAAGGACAGCGCGGCACGTGGAGTACCCCTGAGTTGGATCAGTGTTGACCTTGAAAAGGCGGTTGGTCGCGTGACCGAACGCCCCGGTCGAGACCAGATCCCGGTGGCAGCCCAAGAACAGTTGATTGTCGAGCTCTACTCCAAGTGACGGACGGACGATGACCATCGACCTGACCGGATTGGTACGCCCCCACGTGGTCGAGATGACCAAGCGGGAGGACAACCCGAATCTCGCCGAGTTCCGGCTGGGGCCACTCGAACGTGGCTTCGGACATACTCTCGGCAACGCTTTGCGGCGCATGTTGCTCTCTTCCATTCGCGGCTCCGCCGTCTGGGCGTTCCGGATGGACGGGGTGGTGCATGAGCATCAGACGGTTGCAGGCGTACTCGAAGATGTGCACCAGATCATCCAGCGCCTCAAGGCTCTCACGGTCGTGCTCGACTATGAGGTCGATGATGTCGTGCTCAAGATACGAAAGAGCGCTGCGGGTCCTGTCCTTGCCGGCGACATCGAGCCCAACGCGGCGGTCGCCATCGTCAATCCCGAGCATCTCCTGTTCACGCTCCAGGATGACCGGGACATCGCGATGGATCTCTACGTGAACAAGGGTCGGGGGTACGTCGAGGCAGAGATGCACCCCATCGACCGGTCACTCCCCGTGGACACGGTCCGGATCGACACCATCTACAATCCTGTCGTCCGCGCGAACTTCAGTGTGGCGGAGACTCGCGTAGGACAACGGACGGACTACGATCAGTTGGCCGTGATGGTGGAAACTGACGGAACGATGACTCCAGAAGATGCCATCGCCTACGCCGCTGCGTTGGCGCAGGAGCATTTCCGTCCCTTCGTCGAGTTCGGGGTCGTACCCCCGGCAAAGCCCGAACCAGACGAACCCGGAGGTATCTCCAGCGGTCTGGGCGATCGCCTGGGCCGGCTGATCGATGACTTCGGACTTTCGGTGCGATCGCTGAACTCACTCAAGAACTCCAACATCCGCACCCTGCGCGACCTCGTTGAGCTCACGGAGGACGACCTGCTCAAGGTCAAGAACGTGGGCGAAAAGGCGCTGTCCGAAATCGGCGACCTGCTGCAGCAAGAAGGCTTGAATTTCGGGATGCTTTTCGAAGAGGTCGAAGGCGATCTGCGGGTCATGAACCCTGGGACACCGCCCATGGTGACCCCGAGCGGGGCCACGGAGGAGGTCTGACGTGCGGCATCGTTCCAAAGGTCGTCAACTCTCGCGGACGTCAAGTCATCGCAAGGCCATGTTGAACAACATGGCAGCGAGTCTGTTTGCCCACGAGGGGATCGTCACGACGACCGCCAAGGCCAAGGAACTCCGGCCGTTTGCCGAGCGCCTCATTACCCTCGCCCGCCGGGGCGACCTCCACGCCAGGCGCCAGGTCGAACGGCGGATCAAGGATCGCGCGGTCCAGGCTCGACTCTTTCAGGAGATCGGGCCCCGGTTCGCGGCCCGGCCTGGTGGCTATACCCGAATCCTCAAGCTGGGACACCGAGTCGGCGATGGGGCAGAAACGGCCCGGATTGAACTACTGCCAGAGTGACGGGACCACTCCCGGTGGCATGGACGTCAAAAGGGGACCCGACAGAGGGTCCCCTTTTTTCGGTGCAGTCGCGGTGGGGTGCGCTATGGCGCCTTGGTGACCTTGTTGCTACGAATGCAACGCGTGCACACCCGGACACGGCGGGGGGCACCGTCCACCAGGGTCCGAACCGACTGGAGGTTGGGGTACCACCGTCGCTTCACTCGGTTGTTGGCGTGACTCACGTGGTTACCCGTCGTGGGTCCTCGCCCGCAAATGGAACAAGTCCGAGCCATCGTCAGTTCTCCGGTGTAGTCTGTCGGCAGCCGGCACTCTGCCGGCAAGCCTGAAAAGATAAGGTATTCCGTACTGTACTTCAACCAGAGAGCGACCGGCGGAGGAGGGTAAATGCCGAAGGCCATGATCACCGGTGTGACCGGTCAAGACGGATCGTATCTGGCCGAGTTCCTGCTCGGGAAGGGGTACGAGGTCATTGGCGTGGTTCGCCGGACGAGCCACCACAGTTACGAGCGGATCGATCATCTGCTCGATCGGCTCCACATCGTGACCGCCGATCTACTCGACCAGCATTCCCTGACGACCGCCGTTCGGGATACGCAACCGGACGAAGTCTACAATCTTGCCGCGCAATCGTACGTCCCGACCTCGTTCGCACAACCGGTGCTCACCGGCGAGTTCACCGCCCTCGGCGTCACCAGGATCCTCGAAGCCATCCGCCTGGCATGTCCTACGGCGCGATTCTACCAGGCCAGTTCTTCGGAAATGTTTGGGAAGGTGAGCGAATCCCCCCAGAATGAGGAGACCGCATTCCATCCACGATCGCCCTACGGGGTGGCGAAGGTCTACGGTCACTGGATCACCGTGAACTACCGGGAGGCCTACGGTCTCTACGCCGTGAGCGGCATCCTGTTCAACCATGAGTCTCCTCGGCGAGGTCTCGAGTTCGTGACCCGGAAGGTGAGTCATGCGGTCGCACGCATCTGTCACGGGACACAGAAGAGGCTCAAACTGGGGAACTTGGAGTCGCGCCGAGACTGGGGCTTCGCCGGCGACTATGTGGACGCGATGTGGCGGATGCTCCAGCAGCCCGTCCCCCAGGATTACGTCATCGGGTCGGGGTCGACCCATTCGGTCGAAGACCTCGTCCGTATCGCCTTTTCTCACGTTGGACTCGATTGGCACGACTACGTCGATCTCGATCCCTCCTTACAGCGACCTGCAGAGGTTGACCTCCTTCTGGCCGATCCGCAGCGGGCCGAGCGTGATCTCGGCTGGAAGGCGACCATGGGGTTTGAAGAGCTCATCCGGATGATGGTTGACGCGGATCTGCAGCGAACGGTTGCCAGTCAATGAACGTGCTGGTCACAGGCGCCAATGGTTTCGTCGGCTCCTGGATGATCCGCGGGTTGCTCGCCGCAGGACACAGCGTCACCGGCGCGGTCGGGCGGGAGGACACGGGGCAGTCGCTCGACCACCATGAGCATCGGCAGGCGAGGTGGATTCCACTCAATCTGCGCGACTCCCGATCGGTGGGGGCCGTCGCCGCCCATGCCGGAGATGCGGTCATCCATCTCGCAGGAATTGCATCGGTGAGCGATTCTCTCCGCGACCCCGTGGCGGCCTGGGATGTCAATTGTCTTGGCACCGTCCGGCTGCTCGAAGCCCTCGTCGAGGGGAGAGCTTCCGGCGGACCCGATCCCAAGGTCCTGGTGATCTCCACCGGAGAGGTGTATGGCACGGGCCGAGGCCTGCCACGACTGGAAACGGACCCAATCGAACCCTGCTCGCCATACGCTGAGAGTAAGGCGGCGGCGGAGATCAGTGCTCGAGCCGTGTGGCGACGGACAGGCCTGCGGGTGGTTGTGGTCCGACCATTCCCGCATACCGGCCCCGGCCAGTCGGCTCGCTTCGTGACGCCCGCCCTGGCGGCTCGGGTGGCCAGTGCCAAGCGCGCAGGTGCCACGACCATCCGCTCCGGCAATCTCGACCCGGTGCGTGATCTGCTCGACGTTCGTGATGTGGTGGCCGCTTATCTCGCTTTGCTCGAGGAGGGCTTGCCGGGCGAAGCCTACAATGTGGCGAGGGGGGAGGGAGTTGCACTGCACCAGCTCCTCGATCACCTCTCGCGTGTCTTCGAGTATCCCGTCACCCCGGAACGCGATCCCTCCCTGGTTCGCCCGGTGGACATTCCTCACTTGGTCGGTGATTCCTCCAAATTGCGCACCGCAACGGGATGGACCCCTGCCTACACCCTGGACCAGACCCTCCGGGACCTGATCGATGCCCAAGAGAACTGACCTCAACTCCATCCTCCTCATCGGGTCCGGTCCCATCGTCATCGGCCAGGGTGCGGAGTTCGACTATTCCGGAACCCAGGCAGTCCGGGCGCTGCGGGAGGAGGGGTATCGGGTGATCCTCGTCAATTCCAACCCCGCGACGATCATGACCGATCCCGAGTTGGCCGACCGGACGTACATCGAACCGGTGACGCCAGAGTGGGTGGAGAAGATCATCGCTGCCGAGAGGCCCGATGCTCTGCTCCCGACCATGGGGGGCCAGACGGCACTCAACGTGGCCATGGCCCTCCAGCGAGAAGGGGTGCTGGCCCGATACGGGGTGGAACTGATCGGTGCGGACGAGCGCGCGATCCGGATTGCCGAAGACCGTGACGAGTTCACTCAGGCCATGGAACGGATCGGGCTCAAGACCCCGCAAGGCGAGACGGTGGACTCGCTCGAGGCGGGATGGGCTGTGGTCGAGGACGTGGGATATCCCGCCATTCTCAGGCCTTCGTTCACGCTCGGGGGCAGTGGTGGAGGAATCGCCTATAACCGCGAGGAGTTCGAGGACATGCTGCGCCGGGGACTCGACGCCTCTCCCGTGGGTTCGGTTCTCGTGGAGCGGAGTATCGTGGGGTGGAAGGAGTTTGAATTGGAGGTAATGCGTGACGGCGCGGACAACGTCGTGATCGTCTGTTCCATCGAAAACCTCGATCCCATGGGTGTCCACACCGGAGATTCCATCACGGTCGCGCCCGCGATGACGCTGACCGACCGTGAGTACCAGGCCATGCGGGATGCTTCCTGCAAGATCATTCGTGAGGTAGGGGTCGCGGCGGGCGGTTGCAACATCCAGTTTGCCGTTGACCCCGCAACGGGCGAGCAGTTGGTGATTGAAATGAACCCCCGGGTTTCTCGCTCATCGGCCTTGGCGTCGAAGGCAACCGGTTTTCCGATCGCGCGGATCGGGGCCAAGGTGGCAGTGGGATACCGACTCGATGAACTGACGAACGACATTACCCAAACAACCCCCGCCTCATTCGAGCCGGTGCTCGACTATGTGGTGGTCAAGATACCGCGGTTTGCCTTCGAGAAATTTCCGACGGCCGACTACCGGCTCACGACCCAGATGAAATCCGTCGGGGAGGTGATGGCCATCGGCCGAACCTTCAAGGAAGCCCTGCAAAAGGGTTTCAGAGGACTCGAAATCGGGAGACCCGGTTGGGCGATCGGCAGCGATCCGAGTGATGATCGGGTTGACGACGGCAGCGTGGAGAGTATTCGCGGAGCATTGGGCACGCCCACTCCGGAACGACTCTTCCAGGTGAAGCGTGCCTTGCTGGCCGGCATCGACATCGAGGAGATCAATCGTCGGACACACATCGACCCATGGTTTCTTGGGCAACTCGAGGAACTCGTCGAAGCCGAGCGAGATTGGGTCGACGGTCCGACACCCACGGACGAATCCGCTGAGCGCCACCGCCTGCGACGGATGAAGCGGATGGGCTTCTCCGATCGGCAACTGGCCGACTTGATGGGAACCGATGAGGGGACGATCCGCGCCCGCCGTTGGGACCTCGGGGTCCGTCCCGCGTACAAAGTCGTCGACACCTGTGCCGGTGAATTCCCTTCCGCGACGCCCTACTTCTATTCCTCCTACGATGAAGAGGATGAAAGTCCCCGAGACGACCGCGAGACCGTGATCATTCTGGGCAGCGGACCGAATCGTATCGGCCAAGGGGTCGAGTTCGACTATTGCTGCGTCAGGGCGGTGCTGGCATTGCGGGAAATGGGGTATCGCACGGTGATGGTGAATTCCAACCCGGAGACCGTGTCCACGGATTATGACATCTCGGATACGCTCTATTTCGAACCCCTGACCCTCGAAGATGTGCTGGAAATCGTTCACGTCGAGCAACCCCTCGGCGTGATCGTGCAGCTTGGTGGCCAGACCCCCCTGGGTCTGGCACGCGGTCTGGAGCAGGCAGGTGTTCCGATTCTCGGGACTTCACCCGAGGCCATCGATCTGGCGGAAGACCGAGGACGTTTCGACGCCATCGTCCGAGAACTCGGTGTACGTCTGCCCCCCGCCGGGACGGCCCGGACCCTCGAGGAGGCGCTCGCCGTGGCGGAGCGGGTGGGGTACCCCGCTCTGATTCGGCCGTCGTACGTTCTGGGGGGACGGGGTATGCAGATCGTGTACGACCCGGAATCCCTGGAACGGTTCTTCACACAGGCCGAAGAGGTCACCGCGGGACACCCGGTCCTGATCGATCACTTCCTCGAGGATGCCTTCGAAGCCGACGTGGACGCCCTCAGCGATGGCGAGCGATGCGTCATCGGCGGTGTGATGCAACACATCGAGGATGCCGGCATCCATTCCGGGGACTCCGCGTGTGTGATGCCACCGTACCTCATCAACGACGAACAGGTCGAGGCGATGAAGTCCTACACACGAGCCTTCGCAAAGCGCCTCGGTGTGGTAGGGCTCCTCAACGTGCAGTACGCCGTCAAGGACGGTGTCGTCTATGTGCTCGAGGTGAATCCGCGCGCCTCGCGCACGGTGCCGTTCGTATCGAAGACCACGGGTGTGCCGCTCGCCAAGCTGGCGGCGGCGGTCATGGTTGGTCGGAGCCTCGACGATTTGGCGGTAGCCGATGACATTCTCCACCCCTACGTCGCGGTCAAGGAAGCGGTCTTCCCGTTCGGGAAGTTCCCGGGCGTCGACCTAATCCTGGGCCCAGAGATGCGTTCCACCGGTGAGGTGATGGGAATCGCCGATTCGTTCGGGATGGCCTTTGCCAAAGCTCAGGCAAGTGCGGATGGTGCACTCCCGCTTTCCGGAACGGTGTGCGTAACCGTCAATGACCCCGATAAACGGACTGTGCTGCCAATCGTGCGACGATTCCACGAAATGGGATTCCGGATTCTGGCGACCACCGGAACCGCACGGTACCTCTCCGCACGAGGCGTTCCCACCGATACGGTGTTGAAGGTCTATGAAGGCAGACCCAATACCGTAGACCTCGTGGTGTCGGGGGATGTCCAATTGCTGATCAACACGCCTCTCGGCAAACTGACACAGTACGATGACTACACCCTGCGGCGGGCCGCGTTACAGCACGGGATACCCTATACCACGACGATGTCCGCCGCCTCCGCCGCCTGCGACGCCATCATCGCCCTCCGCAGCCGAGTCGGTGAAGTCCGGCCCATCCAGGAGTGGCATAAGCGGGCACGGATGCTCGAGGCGAAGACCGCGTGACCACGGCGCGGGATCCCGCCTTCACGGAACTTCTCCGGCGGAAGGTGCGGGGTGCGGTTCGAGAGGGAGACCCGCTGGCCCGATATACCTCCTACCGGATTGGCGGACCGGCCACGGTCTTCGACCCCGCGGATGCCGAAGACCTGACTGCGGGTCTGATGGTGGCCCGCCGATCGGGAGTCCATACCTTCGTGCTCGGTCTGGGTTCCAACGTGCTCCTGCCTGACGCGGGGATGGCCGCGCTGGTGATACGCGTGGGGAAGGGGCTGCAACGGAGCGATCACACGGACAGTCTGTGGCGCTTCGGAGCGGGACTTCCCGCACCGCTCGTGGCACGGCGAACCGCCGAAGCGGGGTGGTCAGGGCTCGAGATGATGGTTGGTGTCCCGGGAACGGTTGGCGGTGGGGTCTACATGAATGCAGGGTGCCACGGAGGGCAGTGGGCCGATGTGGTACGACGCGTGTGGGTGGTGGATCGCCAAGGAGAGGTCACGGAACGAGCGGGCGCCGACATCCCGTTTCGGTATCGACGGAGCGGCCTCGGCGATCTCATCGTGCTCGAGGCCGAAGTCGAGTTGGTGCCGGCCAACCCCGGGGACCTCGCCGATGCGATCGCCCGCCACCTCGCCTGGCGTCAAGCCGGTACGCCCTTCAACCAGCCTTGCTGCGGGAGTGTCTTCAAGAACCCCATATGGACAGGGGAACCGCCACGACCGAGGGAGCGCACCGCGGGTCAACTGATAGAGGCCTCGGGGCTCAAGGGGTACCGTATCGGTGGTGTCATGGTGTCACCCATACACGCGAACTACTTCGTCAATACCGGTGAAGGTACCGCCGCGGACGTTCACGGTCTGATGAAGCACGTGCGACAAACCGTTCTGGACCGGTATGACGTTGTCCTCGAACCTGAGGTCAAGGTCATCGGGTCCCTTGGGGAATGGCTCGAGGAGGGGGCGACCGATGAGTGACTTCTATGTGCACGAATCGTCCTTTGTGGACGCAGGGGCGGAGGTCGGCGCGGGGACCAAGATCTGGCACTTTTGTCACGTGATGTCAGGGGCCGTCATCGGTTCCCATTGCACACTCGGGCAGAATGTGGTGGTGATGTCCGGGACCCGCATCGGCAACAACGTCAAGATCCAGAACAACGTCTCGGTGTACGAGGGAGTCGTCTTGGAGGATGATGTCTTTTGCGGCCCGAGTTGTGTCTTCACCAATGTCACAACCCCCAGGAGCCACGTCTCCCGGAAGGGGCAGTACGAGAGGACGCTCGTTCGACGGGGAGCTACCATCGGGGCCAACGCCACCGTCGTGTGCGGAACGATCCGCGGGGAGTACGCCTTCGTCGGCGCCGGTGCCTTGGTGGCGGCCGACGTCCCGGCCCATGCGTTGGTCGTAGGGGTGCCAGCGCGGCAGGTGGGTTGGATGTGTCGGTGTGGGGAGAGACTCGAGGTCTCTGAGGGGGTAGGGAGGTGCGCGAATTGTGACCTGGAGTACCGTGAGGAGGCGGGCCGCCTTCGCTCTGTTGACCCCTGAGTCTCAGCGTGCTAAGTTTTTGAATTCTAAAGGCTTGTGGCGCTCGCCCGTCCATCTCGACCCGCTTCGGTCGGGTTGCGGGCGAGCGGCGTTTGGAGCCAGGCGCCCTTCGGAGGAGACCGCGTGAACGTCCCCCTGCTCGACCTCACGGCCCAATACCGGACGATCAAGGATGACGTCCTCACGGCGATGATTTCCGTCGCCGAGAGTCAGCGATTCATCCTGGGCGAGGAAGTGCAGACCTTCGAGAGGGCCATCGCGGCGCTGTCCGGCTCAAAGAAGGGGATCGGCGTTGCCTCGGGGACCGATGCCCTGCTCTTGCCCCTGAAGCTGCTGGAGCTGCGTCCGGACGATGAGGTGATCGTTCCGTCATTTACCTTCTTCGCCAGTGCGGGGGCCGTGGTGAACGCGGGTGGGACGCCGGTATTTGTCGACATCGATCCTGGCACCTTCAACGTGACGGCCGAGGCTGTCGAAGCGGCAATTACCCCTCGGACCCGTGCCATCATTGTGGTCCATCTGTTCGGGCAGATGGCGCGGATCGAGAAGCTCGCACCCCTTGCCGAGCGACACGGGATACCGCTGATCGAAGATGCGGCCCAGGCCATCGGTGCCCGGCGGAGGATCGATGGCGAGTGGCGGATGGCCGGCGAGACCGGTTGGGTAGGCACGCTCTCGTTCTTTCCGACCAAGAATCTGGGTGGGTACGGTGACGGAGGCATGATCCTGACTCAGGACGAGGGATTGGCGGACCGTCTGGCCCGATACCGCCGGCATGGGGGGGCGAAGGACTACCATCACGACGAGGTGGGTACCAACAGTCGGCTCGACGCCTTGCAGGCGGCGGTTCTCCTCGCCAAGCTGCCCTCACTGGCATCGTGGAGCGCAGCTCGCCGAGAGAGGGCGGGAAGGTACAGTGCGAGCCTGGCCGGGATTCCCGGGCTGACACCCCCCGTTGTCGACGAGGGGAATGAGCACATCTTTCATCAGTACACGATCCGGGCAGTGCGCCGGGATACCCTGAGGGCGTTTCTTGCGGATCGCGAGATTGGGACGGGCCTGTATTATCAGGTCCCACTGCACCGGCAGCCTTGCTTCGCGGGAATCGTCGAAGGCCGGCCGCCACTCGTTGCGACCGACCAGGCGGCCGGTGAGGTCCTGTCTCTCCCGGTCTATCCGGAACTCACGGATGCACAGCAGGACTGGGTCATCGAATCGATCCGGACCTTTTACGCCCACCACTGAGGCGATTGATGGAAACCAACCTATCACACGCGGACGCGCTCATTTCGAAGGCCGAGAACCGCGATCTCTTGTTCGGGGTCATTGGACTCGGGTATGTCGGGCTGCCCCTCGCGATCGAACTTGCGAAGGCAGGCTATCGCGTCTTGGGGTACGATGTGAACCCCGCGGTCGTCTCGGGTCTGACCCAAGGGCGTTCCCATGTCGAGGACATCTCGGACGAGGAACTTGCGGAGGCCCGGAAGGGAGACCGTTTCACCACGACGGCCGATGCCTCTCGGCTGGCGGAGGCCGATGCCATCTCGATTTGCGTCCCGACCCCGCTGTCGAAATTCAAAGATCCCGATGTGAGCTACATCGTCGCGGCGACGGAGGACGTGAAGAAGTCACTTCGGGTGGGGCAGGCGATCATCCTCGAAAGCACCACCTACCCTGGGACTACTCGCGAGATCATGCTTCCGGCTCTCGAGAGTACGGGTCTCAAAGTGGGTCGAGAGTTCTTCCTCGCATTCAGTCCGGAACGGGTTGACCCGGGGAATACGGTCTGGACCACGCGGAACACCCCCAAAGTCGTGGGGGGGATCACCGCCTCCTGCACCCGCGTGGTCGAGGCACTCTACCAGCCAGCCATCGAGCATATCGTTCCGGTCTCGTCGACCGAGACGGCGGAGCTCGTCAAGCTCCTCGAGAACACCTTTAGAAGCGTCAACATCGGACTGGTCAATGAGATGGCCATCGTTTGTGACAAACTCGGGGTCGACGCCTGGGAGGTCATCGAAGCCGCAGCAACAAAGCCCTTCGGGTTCATGAAGTTCCTTCCAGGCCCCGGTCTCGGTGGACACTGTATTCCCATCGACCCCCACTACCTCGCGTGGAAGATGCGTGGGTTGAACTACAAGACCCGGTTCATCGATCTCGCCGGGGAAGTGAATACGGAGATGCCGGTCTTCTGGGTTCGGAAGGTCGCTGATGCCCTGGACAAAAACGGAAAGGCGATGAACGGCGCGAGGATCCTCGTCCTTGGTGTGGCCTATAAGAGAGACGTTGGAGATGTCCGCGAAAGCCCGGCCCTCGACATCATGCGCTTGCTCGAGAGTCAGGGCGCATTGGTTCAGTATCACGACCCCTTCGTCGATGCGCTCGACCATGACGGCCGTCTCCTCAAGTCGCAACCGCTGACCGTCGAGGCCCTGAAGTCTGCTGACTGTGTCATTCTCGTCACGGACCATTCGTCCGTGGACTACGCTTTGGTGGCAGAAGCTGGGTGCTCGGTCGTTGACACTCGGAACGTGCTGCCCCGGTCATGAGCACGGCCAAGAAGGCAACGGCCCGGCCCGCTGGGCGTGTCCAAAGATGATGCTCGGAGCGCTGGTGTGAGAGTCAGTGGATTCACCTTTGTCCGGAACGGGACCTTGTTGGGCTACCCCTTCGTCGAGTCGATCCGCTCGATCCTGCCGATCGTGGACGAGTTCGTCGTCAACGTTGGGCGAAGCGAAGATGACACCCTCGATCGCGTGCGTCAGATTGGCGACCCCAAGATTCGGATCGTCGAGTCGGTCTGGAACGAGGGGATGCGCGACCAGGGGTTCGTGTACGGGCAGCAGAAAATGATTGCGCACTTCAACTGCACCGGTGACTGGGCGTTTTACCTGGAGGGTGACGAGGTCGTGCATGAGCAGGACCTCCCGACCATCCGACGGGCCATGGAACAGTACCTCGACGACAGCGACATTGAGGCCCTGGCTTTCGATTACCACCATTTCTATGGGACCCCGGGACAAGTCGTGAACAGCCCGCGCTGGTGCCGCCAGGCGGTCCGGATCGTCCGGAACACCATCCGCGTGACTTCTCCCGGTGGGTTGTTCGTCACCGTATTGGACCGCTACCGGAAGGGTCGTTACCCACGGGCGGCGAGGGTCGGCGTTCCCATTTATCACTATGGGCATTGTCGATCGGTCACCCAAATGAAGGAAAAAATGCGTCATGTCAGCCGGTACTGGGGCGAAGACCCTCCAGCCTTTGGTGACTACGGGAGGATCGATCCCACTGTGTTGCACCGTTTCGAAGGGGTGCACCCCGCAGTGATGGAGCACTGGCTGGCGGAGGTCGCCGAGCAGGACTTCGTGCCTGACCCCAGCTACCGTCCCACCCGGAAAGAGCGGAAGCACCGGTGGATGCTCCGGGTCGAACGGACCTTTGGATTGGAACTTTCGATGAAGCGTTTCCGACTGGTGAAATAGGGTGAATTCGTGATGGACGTCAGCGTCGATCATCTCCTGACCCAGGCGCGGGACCGCTTTGCCCTGCAAGACTACTACGGAGCGGCCCATCTGCTCGAAGACCTCGTGACGCAGGGGCTGGCCTTCGCGGACGTGCACCATCTGCTCGGTCTGTGCCGCTCCTTTCTCGGCCAACACGTCGAGGCGCTGCACGAATTCGACCAGGCGCTCGAATTGAACCAGCGGTACTTGGAAGCCCATATCCACCGGGGGATCGTGCTGACTGAGTTAGGGAGAACTGAGGAGGCACAACAGGCGTTCTCGCGGGCGGCCAGAGAAGGGCAGGCCACCGTTGGCGGATTCCCTCGATTGGTGGCCGCCCGATTGGCCAACAAACACGCCTCCCTCGGCGACGCGTACGCGGAAGCCGGTGCGGGCGGGGAGGCCGTCGAGCAACTCCAGCGAGCGGTGGAGCTGGGTCCCACCTTCCACGACCTCCGGTACCGTCTCGCCCGCCTGCTCCTGGAATCCGGACGTGCGCTCGAGGCGCGCGAACATCTCGAGCGGATCATCGAGGCGAACCCGGACTTCATTGACGCCCGAGCGGCGCTCGGCCTTGCTCACTACCTCTCTGGCGACGCTGAGGCGGCGAAGACTCACTGGGATGAATGCCTGGTCCGTCGTCCGGGTCACGCGCGGGTCACGGCCTATCTGTCGGTCTTGGGTCGGACGCTATGAGTCGGGGGTGGGGAGTTTGGCTGGTCGTTGCCCTCGGGTGTGGTGGGGCCACCGTCGATCATGAGCAATTGGGGGACGAGGCCTATCGTGAAGGTCGGTTCGAGGCGGCCCTGGCCGAGTATCAGACGGCGCAGCGAGGCGATCCCAACCGCCGTATCTGGGCCAAGGCGGGTGCGGCCGCTCTCCAGGCCGGAGACCTGGCCGCCGCAGTGGAAGCCTATCTCCGGCTGGGCCAAGACGACCCCACACGCCAGCAGGAAGCTGCGCGAGGGTTGGAACGCGTGGTCAGGGCCAACACCAAGGCTGGAGGTAGTGAGGTGATCCAGGCGGCAGCCATGGTCGCCCTTCGGAAGGCCGCTCCCGACCGGCCCCTCGGGCGGGCCGTGCTGCGTCCGACGGACTTTTCGAAACTCGGCAAGGAGGAGGCGGTGAGCATCCTTCCTGCTGCTCTGGGAGCGGCCGATGGGGCGCAGTCGGTCGATCGGTTGCTGGTGACCTATGGAGCCGCCCTCCGGACCACGACGGCCTGTGACGCCGCGACACGCGCCTATCGTACGGCCCTGCGCAGAACGTCCAGTCCGCAACTGCGGTCGGAAGCCCAAGCCGGACTCGGATCCTGCGCCCTGCGGCTCGGTCTCGACGCGATGGAGACCGAACAGAACGCCAGGGCTGAGGACTGGTTCATGACGGCGTTGATTGCCGACACCGTGGGTCCGGTGGCCCACAGGGCTCGGGTGGGCCTGGGAGATGCCAGACTCGCGCAAGGTGACGTACTGGGTGCCGCCATTTGGTGGGGTGGGATCCTCGCGAGCACCGGCGTGCCCGACTCGCTGGCCGAAATGGCCCGGGACCGTCTCAACGCTCTCGCGGACGCTGCCGCGACACCCTTACCCCCGAATACGATCCCTCCGCCAGGCGGAGATCGATGAGGCCATCCAGGATGCGGATCGCGAGTGTACTCCTCCTAGGTCTCCTCGGTGGGTGTCTCTTCAAGCGAGGGAGCCCCGAGGCGCCTCCGCCTGTGAGCGTGGGCTCGCCTACTGCCGCTCGTGCCGATTCACTCTGGCTGATCGCCGAGGACGCGTTCAGACACGGTCGCTGGGACAAGACCCTGGAGACGCTCGACCGGACCCTCTTGCTGCTTGATTTCGCGGATGCCAGGCGCGCGCGCGCGTATTTCATGATCGGCGAATCGAGGCTCGCCAAGAACCAGAATCTCCAGGCAGTCCGCGAGTTCCGTAGGGTTGCGGACGAGGTGGGCTCGGAAGCTCTCGCACCGGATGCCTTGCTCCGAGCTGGCGACGCGTACTCGGCCCTGTGGTCTCGGCCGGAGTTGGATCCTTCCTACGGTGAGACCGCTCTCCTGACCTACAACGAAGTCATTGAGCGGTACCCTGGGACACCTGCGGCGCGGTTGGCCCAGGTGCGCATTCTGGACCTCCGGGAACGCTTCGCCCAGAAGGAGTTTCTCAATGCGATGTTCTACTTCAAGTTCAAGGCCTATGACTCGGCGATCCTGTCGTTTCGGAGTCTGATCGCCACGTATCCACGGACGTCGGTCGTTCCCACCGCCTTGGAGAAGTTGATCGAGGCGTACCGCATCAACGGGTATGATGCCGACCTCCGTGAGACCTGCGAGTACGTCGAGCGGTTCTTTCCTCAAGTCGTTCCCTCGGTAGCCCAGGCATGCACCGTGGGAACGTCCGGCCCGTCCTGACGTGCAGACGGGAGTGTTTGGGGGCTCTTTCGACCCCATCCATCACGGGCATCTCATCGCGGCGCGCACGCTGCTCGAGAGCCTATCGCTCGAGCAGGTCCGACTGGTGCCAGCTGGTGCGCAGCCCCTCAAGGGAGGACGTCACCTCGCTCCAGCCGAGGATCGGGCTGCCATGGTTGCCCTGGGAGTGGAGGATGAACCCGGGTTGCTGCTCGACCGCATCGAAGTTGAGCGTGCAGGGCCCTCCTACACCATTGACACGCTGCGGTCCCTGCTTGCGGGTGGTCTGGAACCGGTGCTCTTGATGGGATCGGATGCAGCTGGTGACTTCGCGCGATGGCGCCAAGCGGCCGAGATCCGCAGCCTCGTCGAGGTGATCGTCTTTACCCGGGCGGGCCAGCCAGCCCCAGCGGGGCTTGGTTTCAAGACAGTGCAAGTACCTTTGGTCGACGTCTCCGCTACCGAGATACGTGAACGGCGGCGGGCAGGGCGGTCGATTCGCTACCTCGTGCCGGAACGGGTCCTGAGTTACATCGAGACCCATCGGCTCTATCAAAGTGAGACGGGATGATCAAGAAGGCGTTGGGCGCGGTGCTAGGGAATCGCCACGAGCGAGCCATGAAGCGGTTCAAGCCAATCCTGGAGCAAATCCACCGGGAGGAAGAGCGTCTCAAGGATCTCTCCGAGGCGGATCTCCAGGCGCAGACGGAGCGATTCCGTGGACTGCTCGATGAGCGGGTCGGGCCGATCCGGCAGGATCTCGCCCGGGTGCGGGAGGAAAAACACGGGTGTGCCGATCCGGTCGAACGAGTGTCGCTGGAGGACCAGTACCATAAGCTCGAATCGGAGTACCGGGACCAGCTCGCAATCGTGCTCGACGAGATTCTCCCCGAGGCGTTCGCGACCGTTCGGGAGGCGTGCCGACGCCTGTTGGGGACCACCGTCGTGGTCACCGGTCGCGAGATGGTGTGGGACATGGTGCCGTATGATGTCCAGCTCCTTGGTGGCATGGTCCTACACCGAGGGCGCATCGCGGAAATGGCCACGGGAGAAGGGAAGACGCTGGTCGCCACCCTGCCCCTCTACCTCAACGCGTTGACGGGGCATGGCTGCCACCTGGTGACGGTCAACAACTACCTGGCCCGCCGAGACGCGCAGTGGATGGGGCACATTTATCGGTATCTTGGCTTGACCGTGGCCTGTCTCGATGACACCGAGCCATCCACCGCCGAGCGACGCGACGCCTACCGGGCCGACATTACCTACGGTACCAACAACGAGTTCGGGTTCGACTATCTGCGGGACAATATGGTGTTCGCGTTGGAGCAGCGCGTCCAACGAGAGCACTCGTATGCCATCATCGACGAAGTCGACTCCATCCTGATTGATGAGGCTCGTACGCCGCTCATCATCAGTGGCCCGGTCGGCCATGAGGGCGACGACAAGTACGCCCAGTTCAACCGGCAGGTTGCCGAATTGGTCCGCAAGCAAACCACGGTGGTGAACGCCCTCCTCTCCGAGGCCGAAGGCCTGCTCGCCGATGAAGCCACCCGAGATGAAGCGGGCATCCTGTTGTACAAGGCGCAGCTTGGGATGCCGAAGAACAAGCGGCTGCTCAAACTCCTCAATGAAACAGGCGTCAAGACCTTGGTCCAGAAGACGGAACTCGCCTACATCGCCGATCGTAAACTCCCCGCCCGGCAGCAGCAGTTCCGTGATCTCGAGGAGACGCTCTCCTTCGTACTCGATGAGAAGGGTCACTCGGTTCATCTCACGGACCGTGGTACGACCGCCATGTCCCCCGACGATCCGTCTCTCTTTCTGGTTCCCGACATCTCCGAAATCGTGCACGAGATTGATCGCGATCCCGATCTCGATCCTACGGAGAGGGCGGCCAAGCGAGCGGAGGTCGAAGCGGAGTACGCGGCGAAGAGTGAGAAGCTTCACATCATCCACAAACTTTTGCAGGCCCATGCGTTGTATGAAAAAGATGTGGAGTACATCGTGCAGGACAACCAGGTGCTCATCGTCGATGAATTCACCGGTCGTGTCATGGCCGGTCGTCGATGGGCGGATGGTCTGCATCAGGCCGTTGAGGCCAAGGAGGGTGTCCAGGTCAAGGGCGAGACCCAGACCATGGCCACGATCACCATCCAGAACTATTTCCGGATGTATCACAAGCTCGCGGGGATGACGGGTACGGCGGAGACGGAAGAGACTGAGTTCTTCACGATCTATGGGCTTGACGTGAACGTGGTGCCCACCAATCGGCCCATCCGGCGGAACGACAAACCGGATCATATCTATCGGACGCGGCGTGAGAAGTACAATGCCGTCGTGGATGAAGTGGCTCGCCTGAACGAGAGCCGCCTGCCCGTCCTGATCGGCACCACGTCGGTGGAGGTGTCGGAGACGTTGAGCAAGATGCTCAAACGCCGGGGGCTGAGGCACGAAGTCCTGAACGCCAAACACCACCAGCGAGAGGCGGAGATCGTTGCGGCTGCGGGACAACCGGACGCCGTGACGATCGCGACGAACATGGCCGGGCGGGGAACGGATATCAAACTCGGTGCGCTCGACCTCGAGGCATCCGAAGCAGGGCTCCAGATCATCGGGACCGAACGTCACGAGTCACGGCGCATCGACCGCCAACTCCGGGGTCGAGCGGGACGGCAGGGTGACCCGGGCGCCTCGCTCTTCTTCCTGTCGCTCGAAGACGACTTGATGCGTCTCTTCGGATCGGATCGTATCGCGCGGTACATGGAGAAGAGTGGTGCAGAAGAAGGCGAGGTCATCACGGGCAAGCTCGTCACGCGTGCCATCGAGTCGGCCCAGAAACGCGTCGAACTCCAGAACTTCCAGCAGCGGAAGCGGCTGCTGGAATACGATGACGTCATGAATCAGCAGCGCGAAGTGGTGTACTCGCTTCGCCTGTTCACCTTGGAACGCGGTGAGGAGCTGAAGGCCGAGGCGAGGCGGATGATCGCCACCGCGCTCGAGACGGCGATCGACAAGTACCTTATCGACAGCGAACGGCCGGAAGATTGGGATCGGCCCGGCCTGCAGACGCATCTCTCGATGCGGTTCCTCGTCGTGTGTGACGCGGTACTCGATCCCCAGGTCACGCCCGATCGCGAAGCCCTTCTCGCCGCGGTCCATGAGGAAGGCGAGGCGTCATTTGCCCGAAAAGTTCAGTTTCTGCAGGACTTCGGGCAGAAACTGAATGTGCCGGATGTTGATCTGCAGGTACTCTCACAGGTCATGCTCTCCGTTTTGGACGAGAAGTGGAAGGATCACCTGTACGATCTCGATCAACTGCGGAACGCGATTCAGTACCGGGCCTACGGTCAGCGGGATCCCCTCGTCGAGTACAAGCGTGAGGCGTTCGAGATGTTTGAAGACCTCATGACCGACATTCAGGCCACCTTCACCGAACGCTATCTCAAGGTGCAGGTCAACGCCGAACCGCCGCGCCGTCCGCCGCCGCCGCGGGTTCCAGAACCGGTCCAGAGTGAGGAGGACGCCCTCTTCGCGACACAGGGATCCCGTGGACGATCTGGCGCTGCTCCCCCGTCCCCACGGGGCGCCCCGGGTACGGCAACCAAAGCGGCACCCACCGCCCTGACGACCTCGTTGGGCCGGGTGCCGTCGGGAGAGCAGGTGCCGGTCGTTGGCCGCAACGACCCTTGCCCCTGTGGCTCGGGCAAGAAATACAAGAAGTGCCATGGGGGTGCGGCCTAGCAGGCTTCCGCACCGGTCGATCACACAAACGTGCCGCTGCCTTCCGGGGTGGCGGTTATCGTGTGGGCCCATGGCCACGTCCGTGATGGAGCGGGAACGCCCGCGCGAGCGTCTCTGGTCACTGGGCCCGTCAGCCCTGACATCGGTCGAACTCTTGGCCATCGTACTCGGGACCGGCCAAGCGGGTCAGGACGCGGTCTCGGTGGCCCGTCGACTGCTCCAGCCTCTCGAGGGCTCGCTCCGGAAATTGGTCGCCCGCCCGCCGGCGGAACTCATCCAGGCGGCGGGGATCGGTCCGGCGAAGGCGGCCCGAGTCCTGGCCGCCTTGGAACTGGGCCAGCGGTTGGTCACGGAACTTCGCCCCCCGGCAGAACGGATTCAGGGTCCGGAGGATGTGGTACGGTGGGTTGCCCCACGGCTCCGTGACCTGCCGGTGGAGGAGTTTCATGTGCTCGCCCTCGATCGTCAAAATCACCTTCTGCGCGATATCACTGTTACGCGTGGGATCCTGGACAGTTCGCTGGTTCATCCCCGTGAGGTTTTTCGTGGAGCCATCGCCGAAGCCGCGGCAGGGGTGATCGTCGTGCACAATCACCCCAGTGGAGACCCCACTCCCTCACCAGAAGACCGGGCGGTCACCCGACAGCTGGTCGAAGCGGGGCGGCTCCTCGACCTTCCGGTCTACGATCATGTGATCGTGGCTGGAGATCGGTCCGTGAGTTTCGCCTCCCTAGGGTTAATCGACGGTTTCGCGCCAAGACCCGCGCGTTGACGTCCTCGCTCGCTCACCGCATCCTTGTAGGGTGAGCCCAGATACTCTCCTCGCCGTTCCCTCGGAGTTCCGTGCGGCCCTCGAGCAGCACGCCGATCGCCTGGACCTCGATCTGATCGAGCGGGCGCTCCGGTTCAGCGCCTCCGCACATCGGGGGCAGCGCCGGATGAGTGGCGAGGACTTCGTCTCCCACAGCATCGCGGTGGCGAACATTCTGCTGGCGCTCCTGGTGGACTCGACGTCGATAGCTGCCGCTCTCCTGCACGACGTCGTCGAAGATGCTGATGTGCAAAGCGAACACCTCTCTGAGCAGTTTGGGTCGGAAGTCGCTGGGCTGGTCGAGGGGTTGACCAAGATCTCGCATCTCACCTTTCAGTCGACGACCGAGGCACAAGTCGAGAACTACCGGAAACTCCTCCTCTCGATTGCCAAGGACGCCCGGGTCATCATCATCAAGCTCGCCGATCGCCTGCACAACATGCGCACCCTGGAGCACTTGCCCGAAGACCGCCGCACCAGGATCGCGTTGGAGACCCGCGAGATCTATGCGCCACTCGCCCATCGGTTCGGTATGGCGGGGATCAAGGCCGAACTGGAGGATCTGGCCTTCAAGTTCCTGGAACCGAAAGAGTATGAGTCACTCGCCGAACAACTCGCTGATCGGCAGGAAGAACGGGCACAGCTGATCCGAACGCTCCGCATCCCTCTGGAGCACGAACTCCGGCGGGCCGGGATCGACGAAGTGGATATCACCGGGCGCCCCAAACATCTCTGGTCGATCTACCAGAAGATGCAGCGACGGAACACGCAATTCGACCAGATCTACGACATGATGGCCGTTCGGGTCATCGTCCCAAATGTCCCCGAGTGCTACCATGTGCTCGGCATCATTCACCATCGCTGGACACCGCTGCAGGAACGGTTCAAGGACTACATCGCCAGCCCCAAGTCCAACGGCTATCAGTCACTGCACACGACGATCTTCGGGCCGGGGGGGCATCTCTTCGAGGTGCAGATCCGCACCCGCGAGATGCACCGCACCGCGGAGTACGGCATCGCAGCGCATTGGTTGTACAAGGCCGATCAACAGCCCGACGAACTCGATCGCCACTTGGGCTGGTTCCGCCAACTGCTGGAGTTGCAACAGGACACCGCGAGCCCCGAGGAATTCCTCGAGTTCCTCAAGGTCGATCTCTACCAGGACGAGATCTTCGTCTTCACCCCTCAGGGCGATGTCAAGCAGCTCCCCAAGGGTGCCACCGCAATCGATTTCGCCTTTCATGTGCACACCGAGGTCGGGCTGCGTTGTCAGGGTGCCAAGGTGAATGGGCGAATTGCGCCGCTCCATCGTGAACTCAAGAACGGAGATACCGTGGAGATCCTCACTGGGGCGGGCGCGCGCCCCAGCCGGGATTGGCTCAACCATGTGACCACCGCCCGGGCGCGCCACAAGATCCGACAGTGGGTCCGGCAGGAAGAGGGGACGATCAGCCTCCAGTTGGGCCGAGAGATTCTGGATCGCGAGGTAAAACGCCGGCGACTGAGTGCCCCGAAGGATGCTGCCCTCAACGCCGCAGGTGGGGTCCTGGGTTTGGACACCGGTGAGCACCTGCTCGTCGCAATGGGTCGAGGGGATGTGGCGATCGGGCAGGTGATGAAGGCGATCTATCCTGATGTCCCCGAGGACGAGCTTCGCGCACCCAAGCCCACCGCCTTTGGGCGCGTCATCGATCGCATCCGGCTTGGCCGGGGGATCAAGATTCAAGGTGTCGACGGATTGATGGTCCGGTACGCCCAATGCTGCCAGCCCGTGCCCGGCGATACCGTGGTGGGGTACGTAACGCAGGGTCGCGGGATCTCGATTCACCGGTCCGATTGCCCCAACCTGCTCACCCTCAGTGCCAGCGACCGGCGCGTGGAGATCGACTGGCAAGAGGTGGAGGGCGAGTCGTTCGTGGTGCGTCTGGTCCTGAACGCCACCGATCGCAGAGGCCTGTATGCTGACGTGATGAGCGCGGTCAGTGGGACGGGGACCAACATTCGGCGGGCCGACCTGCATGCGAAAGACGGTGCTGCCTTCGGCACCATTCTCGTCGAGGTCGACAACCTCCCACATCTCGCCAAGGTGCTGAAGGCCGTCAAACGCGTCAAAGGCGTGAACAACATCGAACGGCGGGATGCCCCTGTCCAATAGGATGAGCCCATGGCGAAGCACTGGATTCTGAAGACGGAGCCCGGCACCTATAGTTTCGCCGACTTGGTGAAGGAGAAGCGGGCGCGGTGGGATGGCGTGGCGAATCCGGTTGCGCTCAAGCACATCCGAAACATGCGGACTGGTGACACGGTCCTGATCTATCACACCGGCTCAGCCCGCGAAGCGGTAGGCATGGCAACGGTCACTTCCGACCCCTATCCCGATCCCAATGCCGACGACCCGAAACACGTCGTCGTGGACCTCGAGGCGGGGAAGCCCTTGGCCAGTCCCGTTCCTCTCGCCACCATCAAGGCCGATCCGCTCTTCGCATCCCATCCGCTGGTCCGAATCGGACGTCTTTCGGTGGCTCCCCTGAGTGCGGCGGAATGGAAACGACTGCTCCACCACGGTGGGGTGCGCTGATTCCCTCAACGGAAATCCCCGAACAAATCCCGGCAATCCAGCTATATTTCCGCAAATGAATGCCCCGTTGTTCCGGGTGGTGGCCCCCTTCAGCCCCGCTGGCGATCAGCCCGAGGCGATCCGTCAGCTGAGCGATGGTCTCCGCCGCGGCGACGCATATCAGACGCTGCTCGGCGTGACCGGCTCGGGCAAGACGCTGAGCTTGGCGCATGTGATCGCCGAATACGGACGGCCGACCCTGGTCCTCTCACACAACAAGACGCTCGCAGCTCAACTCTATGGTGAGCTCAAGCAGTTCTTCCCGCAGAACGCTGTCGAGTACTTCGTGTCGTATTACGACTACTACCAGCCGGAAGCCTACGTGCCGGCCACGGACGTCTACATCGAGAAGGATGCCTCCATCAACGAGGACATCGAGAGACTCCGCCTGCGTACGACATCGAGTCTCATGGAGCGGGAAGACGTCGTGGTCGTCTCGACGGTGAGCGCGATCTATGGTCTCGGTGATCCGATGGCGTACCGGAAGCTGATGCTGACACTTGCGGTGGGGGATGTCCGCGACCGTGATGCGGTGCTGGGCGACCTGGTCGCGATCCAATACCAGCGCAACGATTCGGCATTCGAACCTGGAGTGTTTCGCGTCCGCGGTGATACGGTGGAGGTCTTTCCCGCCTATGAAGAACAAGCGGTGCGTATCGAACTCTTCGGAAACGAGATCGAGCGAATCAGCAAGATCCACCCGCTCACGGGTGATGTCATCACCCAATTGCGGCAATGCGCCATCTATCCCGCCACCCATTTCGTGACCGAACGTGCCACCATCGAGCGGGGTGTGGCCCTCATCCGGGAGGAGCTGGGTGTCCGCCTCGCCGAACTACGATCCGCCGGAAAACTGCTCGAGGCGCAGCGCCTCGAATCGCGCACAACGTTCGATATCGAAATGATGCTCGAGGTGGGCACCTGTCCCGGGATCGAGAATTACTCTCGGCATCTGAGTGGACGCAGGGAGGGGGAGCGTCCGGCCTGCCTCATCGACTACTTCCCACCCGACTTTCTGATGGTGGCCGATGAGTCACACGTCAGCCTGCCGCAACTCGGCGGGATGTACAATGGCGACCGGGCGCGCAAACTGACTCTGGTCGAGTACGGCTTCCGGCTTCCTTCCGCGCTGGATAACCGACCCCTGCGGCTCGACGAGTTTCTGGACCTCGTCCCCCGCATGATCAGTGTATCCGCCACGCCAGGGCCGCTCGAACTGGAACAGTCGGGTGGCGTCATCGTCGAGCAAATCAACCGTCCGACCGGCCTGGTCGATCCGGAGGTGGAAGTGCGGCCCGTCAAGGGACAAGTCGATGACCTCCTCCATGAAATCCGCCTGCGCGTGGCTCGGCAGGAACGCGTACTGGTGACCACTCTCACCAAGCGGATGTCCGAGGATCTGACCGACTATCTCCAGCAAGCGGGGGTACGTGTCAGGTATCTCCACTCCGACATCGATGCCATCGAGCGGGTTGAGATTCTCCGGGGACTGCGCCTGGGAGATTTCGATGTGCTGGTGGGGATCAACCTGCTGCGTGAGGGACTCGACCTTCCCGAAGTCTCTCTTGTGGCCATCCTCGATGCCGACCAGGAAGGATTCCTCCGCTCGGATCGTTCGTTGATTCAGACGGTGGGTCGGGCCGCACGCAACCTCCAGGGCAAGGGCATTCTCTATGCCGATCGTGTCACCGGGTCCATGAAGAGGGCCCTCGACGAGATGGATCGTCGTCGACGGCTGCAGCGGGAGTACAATGCGGTCCACGGTGTGACTCCCACCTCGATCATCAAGTCGATCGAAGAGACTCGACTCAGCACTCGGGTAGCCGATGCGCGCGTCGAGCGGGCGATCCCACGGAAGGAAGGCGCCGCCCCGAACCTGCACGATCCCAAACAACGAGCGGCCTACATCGCTGCCCTCGAGCGACAGATGCGCGATGCTGCCGCCAACCTGGAATTCGAAGTGGCGGCGATTCTCAGAGACGAAATCAACGACCTCCGCGCGGCCGATGCTCCATCCGTCAGCCGACCGCAACGCGGTGTCCAGCAACGACGCCCCGCGACCCGATATCGGCGATGATCCCGTTGACCGAGCGTCAGTTGGTTCAACTTGGCGAAGACCTTGGACGACGGCTCCCCGTCGGGGCGGTAGTCTGGTTGGAAGGCGAACTCGGAGCTGGGAAAACCACACTGGTTCAAGCCATCGTCGGCGGACGGGGTGGTCCCGGCGCGGAGGTTCGGAGCCCGACCTATACGCTGGTGCACAGGTATGACGGACCCTTCGGGCAAATCGCTCACGTGGATTGCTACCGCTTCGCGACTCCAGATGAAGGCGCGGAAATCGACTGGGCCGATCTCGCTGCCGGGGATCTCATGCTCGTCGAGTGGCCTACTCTGGGTGGGCACTGGGTCCCATCCCCCAATCTCCGAATCCTGCTCAAGCACACTGCCGCGGGAGATCTGCGGGAGGTGGTGTTGTCGGGCGGGCCGCTGCCCGATCTGATCTCAGGGGGGCCAACAGGTGTGCGAGATGCCTGAGGTTCGACTGGCACTCGACACGGCCTCGGACAGACTCAGTGTGGCGGTCCAGGTCGGTGACGGCCCAGTGGCTCAGCGTGAGATCAGAGGCGCACGCCAGCACGCCGCTTCGCTGCTCCCCCTCGCGGAGGATGCACTCGCCGAGATCGGGGCGCTTCCTCGCGACATCGCCCAGGTGGTGCTCGCCGATGGTCCGGGTAGCTTCACCGGTCTCCGCGTTGGTGCTGCCTTTGCCAAGGCACTCACATCGACCGGGCAGGTCACCCTGGCGCTGACCCCAAGCCTTCTCGTGAGGGCGGCTGGGAAGGCCACTGGAGCGCAGCGCATCCTGGCCATGAGTCATGCCATGCGAGGAGAGGTGTTTGCAGGAGTATGGGAGTTCGCACCGGGGAAGGTGACTGAGATCGTGCGCCCCAGGGCCTTCACCATTGATGCCCTGCTCGACCTGCCGCCCGCGGAGATCGTGGTGGGTGAAGGCCCCGATGCGGTATGGAAGACCTTGCCGGATGTCTGGGGAGCGCGGGTGGAGCAGGCTTGGCCTGAGGCGAAGACCATGTTGGGCCTCCTGCTCTTGTCCGGTGGGACTCGTCTCGTTGAGAACATCGAAGGGTGGGAGCCCGACTACGGCCGCCCGGCAGAAGCCCAGGCCAGATGGGAACAGGAACATGGCAGACCCCTTCCGGATTCGCCCGGCCACCCTCGCTGACGCCACTCGCCTGGCCGAGTTGGAGCGGTCATGCTTCAGCGATCCCTGGAGCGACTCGGCGATCCGTGAGGCGCTGGGGATGCCGGGAGCCCTGGCCCTCGTTGCGGAGGTGTCCGATCGAATCGTGAGTTACTGCCTTTCGCGCCGCGTGTTGGTATCGGCTGAGGTGCTCACCATTGGGACTGAAGGAGGGGCGAGACGGTTGGGAATCGCGCGCCGGATCATGGAGGAGCTCATTGACCGTTTGGTGGCCGAGGGGGTGGAGGAGATCTGGCTCGAGGTCAGGGAATCCAACCAGGGGGCGCTGCAGCTCTACCATGCCCTGGGGTTCCGGCCGGCTGGCATGCGCCGTGCTTATTATCGGTCTCCGACCGAGGATGCTTTGGTCCTCCGGCTCGCTCTTTCGGAGGGTGCGTAGAACGGCTCCGGATGGCGTATCTTTGGTTGACAAAACAACTTACGGCTCCTATACTCTGCCGGGGTTCATCCCTTTGAACCGCGTTTTTTACCCCGGAGGTCACCGTGAGCCGAAGCCTGAACAAAGTCATCCTCATTGGCAATTTGGGGGCTGATCCCGAAGTCCGCAGTACCTCCAGTGGGGCACGGGTGGCCACGATCTCCATCGCCACGAGCCGCACTTGGAATGACAAAGCTGGCGAACGTCAAGAAAAGACCGAGTGGCACCGGGTCGTTCTGTGGAACAACCGGGCCGGTGGGTTAGCCGACATCGTCGAGCGGTATTGCAAGAAGGGCGACAAAGTGTACGTCGAGGGCAGCATTGAGTACCGGTCATGGCAGGATCGGGAGGGACAAACGCGTTATACCACCGAAATCAGGGCGCGTGAACTCATCCTGCTCACCGGTCGATCGGCCGACGGGGCTGATTCCTATCAGGGTTCCAAAGTGGCGCCAGCCGCCACACCCGGGAAGGAAGAGTCCTTCGGCGAATTCCCGGAGGCACTTGATGGCGAGGAAGACGACCTTCCATTCTAGACATGTGATCCTGGGTGCTCTGGCACTCGCGATGGCCGCTTTGCCCGCGAGTGCACAGGTCACCTCTCCCCGGCCCGCCACACATACCGTCAATCGAGGTGATACCCTCTGGGATCTCGCCAGCAGGTATCTTGGCGACGCCATGCTCTGGCCTCAGTTATACCGACTCAATACGGGCGTCGTTGAGGATCCTCACTGGATCTATCCTGGCGAGGTGCTGAAACTCACAGCCACGGGTGGGGAGAGTGCGGTGCCAGCCGATGCAAGTGCCGCCGCCCCACAGACGGAGCAGATGGCGCCGGTCGAAGCGCAGGCCGCTCTACGCCAGGACCCCGGAGAGTATTACGAATACCCGATGCCCGCCTTCGCGCAGCGACGTCCAGCCGATATCACAGCCGCGCTGACGAGCTACGTCGACCAGACCTATCGTCCGCTTCGGGCAGGGGAGTTCTATTCCTCCGGCTTTCTGACCGAAGGGCAGACCTTGCCGTTTGGGCGGTTGCTCGGTGCGGTCACTCCACAGCAGATCCGGAATCTCAGCGAACGCTCCTCTGCCACGCTGTATTCCACCGTCGCCGTGCGTCCACCCGAAGGGGGAGCGTATGCCCCAGGCGACAGCCTGCTCGTGGTCCAACTCGGGGACGAGTGGCCTGAGCATGGGAGTGCCGTCGTTCCCACCGGGTTGGTTCGGATCACCGGTCAGGCGGGCGAGCAGTTCCTTGGCGAGGTCGTCGCCGTGTATGGCCCGATTCGAGACGGACAGCTCATCCTTCCCGCCGAACGGTTCAGCCCGGGTCCAGCGGAGCGAGCGGTCCCCGTTGATGATGGGCTCGGCGGCACGGTCATCGGCGGACGGGAATTGCGTGAGCTCAAGCATCCGTTGAACGTGCTCTTCATCGATCGGGGCCGGCAGGATGATGTCCGCCCGGGAGATCTCTTCGAGATTCGGCGCCGTCCGGAAAAGCGGGCGGGTGCGGCTGATGCGGTCGATGAGTTGATGGCGACGGGTCAGGTCGTTCGTGTGGGGTCCAGCACCTCAACGCTCCTGCTCCTCCACGTGGTTTCGCCCGACATCAGTCCGGGCACGCCGGTGCGCCACATTGCCAGGCTCCCCGCGGGAGTGGATCGCTAGGGTCGGCCATCCAACCCTCGTTCACGTGAACGAATCCGTCGGTCGGGCGTCTCCATCCCCAGCCGACGGATTCGCATTTGGGGATTCCCACTCCAACGTCGTTGCCTCCTGGCCTATGTTTCGTCGGTTCGGCCCGGCGGCCGATGCCCTTTTCTGGGAGTAGCGATGCTGCAGGCCGAAGCCCCACAACTCACGTCGGTTACCGATCTTATTGCCACCGCCTCGGTCGAAACCAAGGTCGTGCTGCTGGTCATCGCGCTTCTCTCGGTTGCTTCCTGGTTCATCATCGGATTGAAGTGGTGGTCGTTCCGTCGGATTGGGCAGCAGAGCGAGCGGTTCTTCGCCGAGGTTGAAGGAACGCCCGGGCTGCGGGAGGCCTACCGGAATGTGATGAAACAACCGCCGTCTCCCTTCAGTCGGCTCTTCCGTGAGGGAATCACCTTCTACAGTGAGCTGCGCCCGGGCGCCATCGGGGAGAGTCAGGAGGAGAGTCACAGTCTCTCCGAATCCCAACTCGAAGCACTCAAGATGGTCCTCACGAAAGAGATCGCGGAGGAACGGGACGCCGTCGCGCACTACGTTCCGTGGTTGGCCACCATCGGTGCGGTGAGTCCCCTCCTTGGTCTGTTGGGCACCGTGCTCGGGGTGATGCAGGCTTTCTTTGGGATCGCGTCGAAAGGGTCCGGCAACATCGCTGCGGTCGCCCCCGGAGTTGCCGAGGCATTGATCACCACGGTCGCTGGATTGGCGGTCGCGATCCCGGCGGTGATGGCGTACAACTTTCTGGCAACGCGCGTCAGCGGTTTTGAGGGAGACCTCGAGGGGTTCGGCGCAGCCTTGATCGGATGGATGGCACGGGAGCGCTTGCTGTAGCATGATGGGCACCAAAGCCGGACTCGGTCGGCGGGGGTCACTCCCCTTGACGGCAGACATCAATGTCACGTCGCTGATGGATATCGCGTTCGTTCTCCTGATCATCTTCATGATCACCGCCCCGATGCTTCAGGGTGGTGTGGACGTCCAACTGCCCAAGGCGGTTGCCCGGCCCCTGACCACCAAGGAAGCCCTGATCATCACTGTCGACCGTTCAGGGAGGGTCTTCGTCGATCGTGAGGGAATGACGTTCGACGAATTTCAGGCAAGCCTCCCGGCCATCGTGGCGAGCCGGAGTCCGACCGGGGCGTACGTTCGGGGGGACAGTCGTGCGGAGTACGGAGCCGTCCTCCGGGTGCTCGCTGTGTTGCGCGAAGCCGGAATCGCAGACGTGGGTATGGTCGCCGAGGATGAGCGTCGGTGAGTCTCGGACTCCGCCACACCAACAGGGAAGAGGTCGTGGCGGGCCTCACCGGTGCCTTGGCGGCGCACCTGATCCTTGTCGCCATCGTTTTTCTGGCCGTCCGGCAGGTCCCACTGGACGGTACCGTCTATCGCGTCAACCTGGTAGCGGCCCCGGCACCAACCCAAGCGCGGCGAGTGGCGCCGGAGGCGACGCCGCGACCGGTTGAACGCACCGCACCGATCGACCCCCCTCGGCCGAAGCCCGACGTGACCCCGCCACCGACCAAGACCGTACCGCAACCCCGAGTCGAGGCACCGGTCGAGACTGCGAATCCCGCCACGCCAATGCCTGATGAAACCCCGTCCACGGGCGCCGACGTCGCAAATGTCAGTACACCAGGGGCCGATTTCCCCTTTCCCGAGTACCTCAGGAATATCGTGAATGAGATCTATCGTCGGTGGCAGCGGCCCGAGGGTGCTCCGAGCCTCCGCACCGAGATTCGGTTCGTGGTCCTGAGGGATGGGCTCGTGAAAGACATCGCGATCGCCACACGCTCACGGAGCTTTTCTTTCGATCTCTCCGCGCAGGGTGCGGTGGAGGCGGCAGCCAACGCCAGCGCCTTCGGGCCTCTGCCTGAAGGGTTCATTGGTGATGCTCTGGCCATCTCCCTTTGGTTCAGGCCGCGGGGTACACCGTGAGGCGGGGTCTGCTGCTGGCGGTGGTGATGTGGTTCCCGTCGTTCACGAATGCCGCGGCTCAGGATACGACCCGGGCCGTCCTGCAACTACTGTACGACAACCCGCAAGTGCGCCCGACCCTGGTAGTCGTGCCGGTGGCGGGCCTCGACTCCGTGCGAACCATCGTCGAGCGGGATCTCGATCAGAGTGATCGATTCGAGTTGATCCTGCTGCCGATGGTGAGCCAACCGATCGAACCTGGGGCGCTCAATCTGGCGCCCTACCGGGCCATGAATGCGGAACTCGCCCTCGAGATGGTACCCGCTGGGGGGGCGCTCGTGACCGTGCGACTCTATGATGTGGCCACGGGGTTGATCCGGAATGAAGGCCTCATGGCCGTGGATTACACGGGGACCGGCGAAGGGAGGATGACCATCCATCGCCTGTCGGATGAAGTGGTCCGGTGGGCAACGGGGAAGGTCGGGATTGCAGCCACCAGGATCCTCTATGTGCTGGACAATCGGGTGTGGCTTGTCGATGCGGATGGCTACGGCCCACGCCCGTTGACCCCAGCCGGGCGGACGGCGTATTCCCCTGCGTGGAGTCCCGATGGGCGACGGTTTGCGTATACGGAACTCGCGGATGGGAAGGGGTACGTCGTGCTCCAGAGTCTGACCTCGGGGAATCGGGTCGTGCTGCCAGGAACCGAGCAGACGATGAACATCACACCGTCCTTCTCGCCCGACGGTACCCATATCGCCTTTTCCAGGGTCATGAACGGTGCCTACGCGCTGCACAAGGCTGACGTCACCAATCTCTGCTGTGCGGAACGTCTCACCGGTGGTCGGTTTGCAGAAAACCTCTCTCCTACGTATTCTCCCGACGGACGGCGGATCGCGTTCGTCTCGACTCGCGCGGGCAGCCCCCAGATCTATGTCATGTCGTCGGATGGGACCAATCAGGAACTCCTGGTCCCGTTCGATTACGGGATCACCGGGGCGTCGTTTGCACCGGAATGGTCGCCGGACGGCCTCAAACTGGTATTTCACCGATCGATGGGGTCCGGTTTCCAGGTCTTGGTCTTCGACATCACGAGTGACCGTGTCCGCCAGGTGACCTCCGAGGGCCGAAACGAAGATGCTTCCTGGGCCCCCGATGGTCGACACATTATTTTTACGTCCAGCCGATCGGGTGGTCGGCAACTGCATGTTCTCGATCTCGAAACCAGCCGGGTTCGGAGAATTCCAACTCCCGGAACTGCTCAACTCGCCACGTGGTCACCGCGTTTGAGCGGGGCTCCGTAGCAGATCCTTCAAGGAGGCTCAACTGTGTCCCTGCGCGCTGCGTTGTTCTCACTGGTCTCTGGTGGACTCCTCGTTGCCGGGTGTAGCAAGAAAGTGGAACCGGTCGTGACGCCTCCGCCGGTGGAGACCACGACTCCGACCCCGCAACCGCCGCCGCCACCGCCACCACCACCGAGTACCGAACCAACCTGTGAGCAGGTGATCACACGGATGGTGTCCGAGTTGGCTGCCTTGGTGCATTTCGACACCGACAAGTTCGACATCCGTCCCGGCGATGCCACCGTGTTGGATGGCAAGGCCAGCATCCTGCAGTCGCATCCGCAGGTCCGGGTCCGCATCACGGGCCATGCTGACGAGCGGTACACCGCCGAGTACAACCTGGTGCTCGGGACCAAGCGGGCCGAATCCGCCAAGAGCTATCTGGTCTCCAAGGGTGTGAGTGGTGGTCGGATGGAGACCGCCAGCCTCGGTGAGACGGCTCCGCTCGACCCGGGGCATACGGAAGCGGCATGGTCCCGCAATCGTCGAGCGGAAGTCTCGGTGATCGCCGGCCGCAGCACGCTGGCCTCCCATCTCGCCCGGTGTCAGTGACCCGAAACGCGGTCAGTGTGATTGCCACGGCGCTCGTGGTGGCGGGGTGTGCCACCAAGGGCGCCGTGCAGCAAGTACAGACCGAGCTCGTCGTCTTGCGGACCCAGATGGCCAGACAGGATTCCGCCCGGGCCGCCGAACTCGGTCGCATCATCGCGCTGCAGCAGCGGACCCTCGACTCGCTCGAATCCACCCGGGAGTCCGTCCGCCAAGCGAGGACCGAACTCCGGGGTGACCACCTCGATATCCAAGCGTCGCTCGTCACCATCCAGGAGCTCACCGGTCAGAGTCAACGCCGGCTCAGCGAACTCCGCCGCCAGATCGACGACCGACTCGAGCGGATGGCCTCGGACACGTTGGTGACGTCCATTCCAGACTCCGGCGTCTCCGTTCCCACTCCGTTGACCCCGACTCCCGATCAGCTGTTCCAAGCCTCACTCCAGGAACTGCGGAGAGGGAGCCTCGGGACTGCCCGGGCCGGGTTTCACGAGTACCTCCGGTCGTACCCCACTCACGGGCAAGTCCCGGATGCCCTCTACTATCTCGGGGAGACATTCTCGGTTGATGCCGCCGATTCTGCCATGGCATACTGGCGGGAGGTCGTCGAGCGTTTTCCCAACACGGCCAGGGCTCCTACTGCGCTGTACAAGACGGGCCTGAGTGCGGAACAGCAGGGCGACCGTGCCGCCGCCCGGGCTGCCTACCAACGGGTCATCCAGCAGTATCCTCGCTCCGACGAAGCGGATCTCGCCCGGAACCGGCTGGCCTCGCTCCGGCCCTGAGTCCGGCTTGAGCCGGTCATGAAGACATCTACCGGTGAAATGCCATTCCTCGATCATCTCGAGGAATTGCGGGTACGCATTCTCCGCTCCCTTATTGCCCTGGTGGTCGGGGTGGGTCTCGGATTCTGGCTGGTGCAGCGTTTTCGCCTCGTCGCACTCCTCAAGACACCCATTGCTTCGTACCTCCCTGACGGGAAGTTGGTCGTGCTCAGCCCGACCGACCCCGTGATGATCGTGCTGAAACTCTCGTTCATCGTCGGACTCGTGCTGGTCGCGCCGATTCTGATATGGCAGGTCTGGGCTTTCCTGACGCCCGCACTCTACGAGAAGGAAAAGAAGACCCTGGTGCCGGCGCTTGGGGTGGGCCTGGTGCTGTTTCTTTTGGGGGCTGCCGGCGCATGGCTCTTCATCGTGCCCAAAGCGCTCGCCGTCCTGCTCAGCTTCCAGGCTGAGTCGTTCGCCATGATGATCACGTACGAGAAGTACTTCGGGTTCGTGCTGCAGATCGTGCTCGCCATGGGGATTTCGGCGGAGCTTCCACTCCTCCTCATCATTCTCACCGCGCTCGGGGTGGTTACCCCCGAGAAACTTGGGCGGTTCCGGCGGGTCGCAGTGGTGCTCTCCTGTGTCGCGGGCGCCTTCTTGTCCCCAGGGGCAGACATCTTCTCGATGATCTTCATGACCGTGCCCCTGTTGCTACTCTACGAAGTCGGCGTGGCGGGATCGATTGTGGTGCATCGTCGTCGGCTCCGGCGGGCCGCGGCCACCGGGTTGATGGTGCTCCTGGCCGGCGGCCTGTTTGCTGGCGAAGCGGAGGCGCAAGCGACCCAGCCCGGCCAGCTTCCGCCGCAACGCCAGGACACTACTCGTGCCCCGAGACAACTGGACGTGGCGAGTGCAAGGCGGATGGGTCTCCCGACGGCACCCACGAAGACCTTCCCATCGCCCGACTCGGTGATGGCCGCGCTCTTCGACCGGAAAGGCTTCACGCGAACGCGGTACATGGCCGATACCGCGACGATATCCGGGGTCACGCGCCGTCTTCGTCTCACGGGGGATGCCGTGACCGAACGAGGGACCACGATCCTGGAAGCGGAATCGATCAGTTACTTGGAGGCGAGTTGTGATCTGCTTGCCGATGGGGACCCTCGACTCTTCGATCAGGGCATGATCCTCGTCGGAGGGGGGATCCGATATGACACCTGTGTCGAGCGCGGCATCGTGGGGGATGCGCTGACCTCCTTTTCCGAGGTGGGCTCCGATTGGTTTCTGCGGGGCAATCTGGGGGTCGACTCCTCCTCCAACCGGATCTTTGCCGCGTCGAGTGAGATCACGAGTTGTGACCTTCCCGTCGCCCATTACCATTTTCAGGCCAAGGAGATCAAGTGGGTCTCCTCATCGCTGATCGTGGCCCGCCCGGCGGTGCTCTACATCCGCGATGTCCCGGTCGCGTGGTTGCCTTTCATCTTCCAGGAGACCAAACCCGGTCGCCGCTCGGGGATCCTCGTGCCCCAGTTTGGATTCAATGACATCGTCCGACCCAACCAGGGGTACAGTCGGCAAATCACCGACTTCGGGTATTACTTCGCCATCAGTGATTATCTCGATGCCGCGGTGCGTGCCGACTGGTATGCCGGTCGCTACTTCCGATGGTCGGCGCGATCGCAATACCGACTGCGCGAGCGGTTCCTCGAGGGGTCGGCGGAAGTCAGTCGCCAACATGAATCGGGCGGGGCCGTGTCGACCAGTGTCCGCTGGGGTCACCGGCAGAGTTTCGGGTTGACCACGACGCTCTCGATGAACGTGAATTTCAGCACCAACACCAGTGTGGTCGCGAACAACGCCGTCGATCCCTTCCTGAGTACCCAACAGTTGGCCAGTGACATGAACCTCACCAAGCGCTTTCGGTGGGGAACCCTCTCGTTGGGTGGTCGGCGGCGGCAGACCCTGGGTGACGACCAGGTCTCACAGCAGTTTCCTGCGTTGGCTCTCACGCCGAAACCCCTGGCGATCTCCCAGTGGGCCACGTGGTCGCCGACGGTCCGGTTCTCAAACGATGTCGCGAGTCAGGCCAAGAAGTTCCTCGCGATCCCGCGGCCGACGGGGGGGATTGATTCGGTCGAAGTCACGCCCCGAACCCGGAACTCGGTTTTCAATCTCGACACCCCGCTGCGGTTCGGCAGCTTCAACTGGCGCAACACGGTTTCGATTCGGGATGCCGAGGCAACGTCTTCCGCCACCATTACCACCAAGGTGCCCAACGAGGCGACCCTGGATCCCACGGATTCGATCGCGGTAACCCGCCTGGTCGCGGGCACCTTTTCGACGACGCTCAACTGGGACACCGGGATCAACCTCCCGCTCTTCGCCAGGAGCACCTGGAAGATCACGCCCACCATCGGCATTACCAACACGACATCGGGTGAGTTCGCGATCCGTAACGAAAGGACCGGGGGGGCCTGGGTCACCCAAGGGAAACGATTCACCTTTGGCCTCTCTGCGGCGCCCTCGCTCTTCGCCTTTCTGCCGGGGATCGGGCCCATCGAGCGTATCCGGCACACGGTTTCGCCCCTGATCATCTGGGAGTATGCGCCGGCTGCCACGGTCCCGGAGGAATACGCCAATGCGTTGGCCGCGAACACCGGGACCGTGGCACAACTGGAAAGTCCCGCACGGCAGCGGATCAGCATCTCGCTGTCGCAGAACTTCGAGGCCAAAGAGAAGCGGGCCCCGGGGGATACATCCAGCACCACCCAGCAGCGGAAGTACCGACTCCTGGGCATCAATACGAGCGCCTTGTCCTATGATTTCGAGCAGGCCAAGGAAGAGGGGCGGACGGGCTGGCAGGATCCGACAATCACCAACACCATCCAGAGTGATCTCCTCCCAGGGTTCAATCTCTCGGTGAGCCACAGCCTCTGGGATGGGGTCGTGGGCACCGACGAGGCGAAGTTCGATCCCTTCCTGCAATCGGTCAACACGAGTTTCTCGGTTTCGGGTTCGACTCTCCGATCCATCGGACGTCTCTTCGGTCTGTCCAGTGCCCCCGAACCACCGGCGCGGGGCCGGGCGACGCAGGACTCCCGGGGGGCACCGAGCTCCTACATCAACGATCCACGAAACCAGATGCAGCAGCGAACGCTGATGGCGACGAATCAACTCACTGGTGCGCGACGACCGTTCAACATGAACATCAATTTTTCCATGAACCGGCTGCGTCCGTTGGCGGGATCGGAAGATGGGCCCGTGACCAAGAGCAACATCGGGTTCAACACGAGCTTCTCGCCAACGGCTTTTTGGGGTGTGTCGTGGACCACGCAATTCAATGTCACCGAGAAGGCGTTCGAGGCACACATCATCCGACTCGAGCGTGATCTTCACGATTGGCGGGCTGGATTCAATTTCGTCAAGAATCCCAATGGGAACTTTGCGTTCTACTTTTCGGTCCATCTGGTAGATCTCCCAGATCTCAAAGTGGACTACAACCAGACATCGATCAGCCGATAATGGGGGATTCTGGCATGACCATCCGTCTCGATGGCCGGAGTTTGAGCATCACGGACCTCGTCCGGGTGGCGCGAGAGAAGGCCGCCGTCGAGGTCGACCCGGCATCCCTCACGGGCCTGGCCGCGAGCCGTGAGACGATCGAGAGGGTCATGGCTGGCGACGACGCGGTGTACGGGATCAATACCGGTTTCGGAAAACTGGCCAACGTACGCATTGGCCGTGACGACCTCGGTCAGTTGCAGCTCAACTTGATCCGAAGTCACGCTGCTGGAGTCGGGCCCCTCCTCTCGTCGGAAATCGTCCGTGCGATGATGGTGTTGCGGGCCAACGTCCTGCTCCGACCCACGAGCGGCGTGCGCCCCGAACTGGTGAACGCTCTGGTGGCCCTCCTGAATTCCGGGGTCAACCCGGCCGTTCCCTCGCAGGGGAGTGTCGGTGCGAGCGGGGATCTCGCTCCCCTCAGCCACTTGGCACTCGTCCTCATGGGTGAAGGTGAGGTGGTTGGTCCCGACGGGACGCGTCGGCCCGCCCGGGAGCCAATGGCATCGGCCGGGCTGGCCCCGGTGCGGTTTGCCCCGAAGGAGGGGCTCGCGTTCATCAATGGAACCCAGGCCCAAACGGCGACGCTGGCGTTGCTGGTTCATGACGCCTGGGTGCTCTGGCGCTCGGCGATCGGGGCGGCTGCCATGAGTCTGGAAGCCCTCCAAGGCACCCCGACCCCACTCGATGCACGGATTCACGAGGCCCGGCCGCACCCCGGCCAACGTAAGGCCGCCGATCTCATGCGCAGTCTGCTGACGGCGAGCGAGATTCGGGAATCGCACCGAGAGGACGACGCCCGGGTGCAGGATGCCTATAGCCTCCGGTGCACGCCGCAGGTGCTCGGTGCGGTAGCCGACGCGATCGAGTTCGCCGACCGAACCGCGCAGATCGAACTCAACGCTTCGACAGACAATCCCCTCGTCTTTGGGGACGAGATCCTCTCCGGCGGCAACTTTCACGGTCAACCGGTGGCCCAGGCCCTCGATATCCTCGCCATGGCGCTCACCACCCTCCAGGCGATTTCCGAACGTCGGGTCGAGCGCCTCGTCAACCCTGATCTCTCGGTCGGACTCCCGGCGTTCCTCACCAGCGACCCCGGACTCTCCTCGGGATTCATGATGGTCCAGATCACGGCGGCCGCCCTCGTGGCGGAGTCTCGCACCCTAGCCATGCCGGCGAGCATTGGCTCTATCCCGACCGATGCCAACCAGGAAGACTTTGTGCCCATGGGGATGGCGGCCGCGTACAAGGCAACACGGATCCTGGAGAACGCCCGCCGGGTCGTCGCCTGCGAATTCTGTTGTGCCCTCCAAGGTCTCGAGTTTCTCGCGCCCCTCGAGCCCGGAAAGGGAGTGGCCGACTTGAGGAGTCGCCTCCGGACGATGCCCGACCCGGTCCGGCCCCTGCAGGATGATCGTCCGCCCGCTGTCGATTTGGAACGAATCGCGCAGGCGTTGGCCGATGGACTGCTGGACCCCTCCCCTCCTATCACTGCTTGATCCGGGTGAACGTGAGTCCTATCTTGTTGTGTTACAAGGCATTCGGCCCTTCTCCCTCAAGACGTCGAGCCGTATGAACCTCGACAAGCTCAAGGAAACCGCCCGCCGCCACGAGCTGCGTGAAGAGTGGCGGAAAGCCATCGACACCTACCGGACCGCCGCCTCAAGGCTCGACCAGGCAGGGGAGGCCCAGGATCCTTCCTTGTTCAATCGGGTCGGTGACCTGGAGTTGAAGGCGGGCAACCAGTCCGCAGCCGTCGAAGCCTACGAGCGGGCCGCTCATATTTATGCCGATCAAGGGTTTCTCAACAACGCCATCGCCTTGTGCGGCAAGATTTTACGGGTCGAACCCCGGCGCACGGAAGTCTACCTGCACCTCGCCGAGTTGCACGCGGAGAAGAACGTCATCGCCGAAGCGATCCGCAACGCGACGGAGTATTTCCGTCGGATGCAGGGGGAGGATCGCATCGATGACGGAGTCTCGACGCTCCGGAGGTACGCCGCCCGGTTTGCCGGGAGCGCTGAGTTGCGAGCCGCTGTTTCGTCGCTGCTCGGGGAGACAGCTGGGCAAGGCGAAGATTCAAGTGACGAGTACGGCGACTCGGACGAGACACCCTACCAAACCGGCGATTCTGGCCCCGAGGTTCTGACGCCGGGGCGATCCAGCGCTTCAAGCAACGGTCTCGTGTTCATCGACACCGGGATGAGCCCGGTCGTTGATGCCGGTGACACCGATATTCCCCCCGTGATGGCCCCGGAGGAGCCTGGTTCGGGTCGGATTAGTGGGTTCGAGCCGACACTCCTCGACTCCGGTCTCGAGGTCTCTGACGATTTCTCCTTGACGCTCGAATCGCCCGAACTCGAACTCCTCGAAATCGAGGGCGTCGACTCGGCATCCGAGGTGGGAAGGTCTTCAGCTGGCGAGCCGGTGTTCGAGTCAGTCGCCGACGAGTCCGGAAGGAGTCACGACATCGTCGGGGGGAGGATTGCGAAGCTGGAGGCGAGGCTGGGTGCCTTCGAGGCGGAGGCGCGTTGGCAGGAAGCCTACACCATAGCGGTGGAGCTTTCTCAACTCGAACCTGATCGTGTCTTCCGACATCAGAAGATTGTCGAGGTAGCCTACCAAACGGGGCGGAGAGATCTTCTCGTGAGCTCGTATCTGGGCCTCGCCGACGCACTGAGAGACTTGGGGGCACGGACCAACGCAGCCGTGGTTTACCAGAGAGTGCTCGAGCACGATCCCGAGAACGCCCGCGCGCTTGCGGCACTCGAGGATACTGCGCCAGGCCCGCGGCCAGTGGCTGAATCGCCCCAGGAATCGGATTTTGTCGATCTCGGTGCCCTCATCCTCGACAACGAGCCCTCGCGTGACACCAGGATGCGAGTAGAGCAGGGGGAGCCAGTGGGGGACGAGGACCAGGATTTTCTCGCGACCTTGGCGCAATTCAAGGAAGGGTTGGCTGCCAACGTGGAGGCCACAGACTTCCAAACCCACTATGATCTCGGCATCGCATTCAAGGAGATGGGGTTACTGGATGAGGCCATCGCCCAATTCCAAAAGGCGCTCAAGGCACCTGGTGGGCATCTCCGGAGCGCGGAGGCCCTGGGAACCATCTTCTTCGAGAAGGGGCAGTTTGGGATCGCTGAAGCCGTGCTCAAGAGGGCCATTGATACCCTGGCCGATGTGGAGGGTGAGAAGATCGGACTGCTCTATTGGATCGGGCGTGCCGTTGAGGCGCAGGGACGTCCTGAACACGCCGTTCGCTGGTATGAGCGAGCCATGGCGGTCGACATCACCTTCAGCGACGTGAACGACCGATTGCGACGCTTGTTGGAGACCACAGGCTCGTGATCTCCGACACCGGAGCGGTCAGCCTCTTTCAACTGCAGGCCGGGCTGGAGGACCGGCTCGATGAGGTCCACGACCGCGTTCGCCACTTCATCGTGGCAGACGTGGAGATGATCGAGGCAGTCAATCAGCATCTCATGCAGATGCGAGGGAAGATGTTTCGTCCCACCCTGTTGCTGCTGGTGCACGCAGCGACCGACGTGAAGGATCCACGGGTCATCGACCTTGCCGCGGTCGTCGAACTGATTCACCTCGCGACATTGGTGCACGACGACTCGGTCGATCACTCGGTGCTCCGACGAGGCATGCCAACCATCAACTCACTGTTCAGTCATCAGGTGTCCGTGATCATGGGTGATTACCTCTATTCACGGGCAGTGATCGAACTCGTTCACCTCGCCGACCTCGATCCCCTTCGGGTCCTTGCCCGCGTGACGAACGAAATGACGATGGGAGAAATGCGGCAGTTGCTCGCGCACGACCGACTCAGGTTCACCGAGGAGGAGTACGCATTACTGATCAGATCGAAGACCGCCTCGCTGTTGTCTGGTGCAGCGGAATGTGGGGCTCTCAACGCCGATCCCTCGATTCGCCAAGCCATGGCGTCCTTCGGGGAGTACTTGGGGATGGCCTTTCAGATTGTTGATGACCTTCTCGACTTCACCGAAGCAGAGAGCGTGACCGGGAAGCCATCAGGACTCGATCTGAGGGAGCATAAGGTGACACTACCGTTGATCCATGCGCTGCCGCGCATGTCCCCCTCGCAGCGACAGGACGTCTCGCGGTTGATGGACACGCCGGATCCCACCGATGGCCAGATCGCCGGGGTGGTGGCGGCCGTCACCGAAGCGGGGGGACTCGACTATGCCCGGGAGCAGGCACAACGATACGCCACACGTGCAGAAGCGGAGCTCCAAGTCCTCCCTCCCTCCGACGCGCGGGAGATGCTACGAAGCAGCCTCACCTACGTCCTCGAACGGAGACACTGATGCGTACGGGACCTCGCCGCCCCCTGTTCTACCTCGGTGTCCTGACCGGCGGGTTTTTTCTCGGTGGGTTCCTGACGGCCCTGTTGCGGCGCTTCCTGCCTGAGAGTCCGACCAAGGATTTCTTTACGTTTGCCGTGACTCCATCCTTTGGACCTGCCACGGTGGACCTTCTGGTGGTAAACTTCACCATCGGGCCGATCGGGGTTGATGTGTCCCTGCTCGCGGTGGTGGGTGTCGTTCTTGCCTATCTCCTTGCGCGATCACTCTTCTGAGCTGCTGCCCACGGAGCGCCCTATGTTTGGGAATCTCGGTTTCGGCGAAATCCTCGTCATCATGCTGGTTGTGCTCGTCGTGTTCGGGGCACGACGTCTTCCGGAAATCGGTGCCTCGATGGGGAAGGGGATCCGCGAGTTCAAGCGCAGCATCACCGAAGTGACCGACTCGGTCTCGGAAGTACCACCTGAGAATCGATCCCCAGGACGGCAACTCGACGGAACGCCGGAGACCACTTCAACCACGGGCGAGCCCAAGCGGCTCTCACAGTAGAAGACACAGGCTACCAACGACGAGGGCGCCCAGGAGACTGGGCGCCCTTTCCTGTCATGGGCCCGAAGAGGAGAAGGTCGACTACGGGAGCGTGGGATCGCTCGCGGCAATCTGGGCCGCGGTGCGGTAGATCAGATCCCGGTTGTCAACGATCCGGGCCGATTTGCGCAATTCGGCGAAGTATTGCTGGAGCAATGCCTGGCGAGCGCTGCCGATCGCCTGGTCTCGGAGGGTCGCAAGCTGGGTGGTGAACACCGAACTGTCCGCCGGAATACGATTCAGTAACTCGAGTACCCAAAAACCGTCCCCCCACTCGATCGGGCCTGCCCGTTCACCTGACGAGAGTGCCATCGCCGCACCCAGGGCCATCCCACCGAACTCGGGTGAGGTCACCGGCGCGAAAGGCCCGATCACTCGGTATTCAAGGCCCAGAGGTTCAGCCGCGGTCGCGAGGGGTTTTCCGTCCTCGGCCTGGGTGACCATTTCCTGGGCGAGAATCCGGGCCTCGACCTTTTGCTTTTCTGCGCGGAGGCGGGCCTCGATCTGCTGGCGTGCCTGGTCGAGGGATGGAATGCCTGCCTCACGGATGCTATCGACCCGAAAGACGTGGAAGGTCTCTCGCGTCTCGATGACCGGGCTGTGCTCTCCGACTTCAGCCTGCGTCGACCACACCGCGGCATCGGGCAGGACGGCCGGCGGCCCGTTCTCCACCACCGGACCACTCTGGGCGATGGACAGACCGAGCGCGCTTGCCGCCGTGTCCAGGGCTGCGGGATCCAGTCGATCGGCCGCGAGCGCCTCGAGGCTGTCTGCCCGGGCATCGACTGCGCTCCTGTGATCCCCGACCAGCTCGATGGGGATCAGAATGTGGGCACCCGTGACCTGGTCTCCTGAGCGCTGGGAGATCTGGATGAGGTGATAACCGAATTGACTCAGGACCGGCTCGGAGAGGGTGCCGATCGGGAGCGAGAAGGCAGCGGAATCGAAGGCCGGGTCCATTCGTCCCCGAGTCCACTCACCCAGGTTTCCGCCATTGAAACCCGAAACCGTGTCTGCGGATTCCCGCAACGCGACTTCCGCGAACGGGACACCGCCCTCGATCTCACTCCGGAGGGTGAGGGCGCGACGGTAGGCCGCGGCCGTATCGGACGCGTCGGGCCGTCGGTCGACCGTCACGAAACTCAGCCATGCCGTCCTCTCACGCCGCAGTTCCTCTCGCCGCGTTCGATAGAAGGATTCGATCTCCGAGGCCGTCACGGAAACCGCCTCATCGGTGAGGACCGAGAAGGGAACTTTGATGGCCCCAACGGTCAGCAACTCATTCTGGTCACGAAAGCGCTGCCAAAGTTCCGGGTCGGAGACATACACTGGTGCTGCGAGGTGCCGGGCAAGCTTCGATTGCAGAATCTGGTTCCGGTAATCCTGCTCGAGGAGGGGGATGTAGCCCTGACCGGTCGCAGATCTCAGCCACAGTTCGTACTTGGCCTGGTCGAACTGACCATCCGTTTGGAAATCGGGCGTCGTCCGGAACTCTTGGGGCGGGGACACCCTGATAACCTCGGCTATCTCCGCCGCAGACACGGAGATACCCCATTTCTTGTATTCCTGGTCCAGAATAGTCTCCTGGATGAACTGCTCCCAGACTTGGTCCCGAATTTGCGCAAGTTCAGCTAAACCAAGGGGTTCAGCGGACTGTTGCTGACGCTGCTCGGTGAAGCGGGAAACCGCTTCCTGAAAGAGCCTGGACTCGATGCTGTGCCCGTTGACCTTGCCCACGCTGGTCGTGGTCAGGAGGCCTGACCCCCCGGTGAGGCCGCTGAGGTCGAAGACGAGCCATGCAAAAAACGAGATGGCGACGATCGTGATGATCGGTTTGGCGCTGTTTCGGAATGCCTGCATCATGGCTGGGAATGCCCTAACGAAATCGTGAAAGAGGGCTGAAGTGTAGATGGGATAGGGAATAAGCTCAAGCGGGGAACCGTTTTGGCGACGTTTGACACCCCCGGAGCCGCGGGATAGTGTTAGCCCAGTCGCCGCAATGACTTAGACAATGGGAGTTCGTATGCCGATCTCTGGCGATATCGAGAAACTCGAGCGGCGCTGGCTGGAAAACCCGACGGGGCTGATGTTTGCTCCCCTCGCGGAGGCCTACCGGAAAGCCGGGGACCATGTTCGAGCGCTGGAGATCCTCGAGGCTGGACTCATCGAGCATCCCGATTACGTGCCAGCGCTGATCGTTCGGGGTCGGTGCCACCTCAATGCGTCCCCACCTCTCCTCAGCGACGCTGAGGCGTCGTTCACACACGCACTCGAGCGCGATCCCGTCAATCCGATTGCCCTCAGAGGGATCGCCGAGGTCTACGAGCTGACCGGCCGGATCGCCGAGGCAGTCGCGCGACTGGAATTACTGGTCGAAGTCGATCGTGGTGACCATGAAGCCCGAGAGGCCCTGGAGCGAATCCGGGGGCTCCAAGAGCGAGAGACGGTCGAGGTC
>QKDC01000071.1 GCA_003246755.1 Gemmatimonadota bacterium
GGCCGATCAGGCAGCTGCGGCCGTGGATGCACTGAATGTCGCGGCTTTCGCGATGGTCAGGGCGAAGAGCGACATGGGTGAAGGGGGGTCCGGGTCGGGACAGTCCGAGGCGGCTGGACAGATGCAGGACGCCGCACAGCAGCAGAGCCAGATTGCCGAAGATGCGGCTTCAATGCTCCCGACGGCCGGCACTCCCACGGCACAGACACAACTCCAGGAGCTCGCGGCCCGCCAACAAGCACTTGCTGAAGCCATGGACCGTTTGCGGGCGGCCGGCCAGGTCGATGGCGCCGAGCAGTTTGCGGAAGAAGCCGCGGATCTCGCCCAACGTTTGGATGCGGGGCAATTGGATCGCGAGACCGTTGATCGCCAGGAGCGGCTCTTCCGTCGCATGCTCGATGCGGGTCGCACGCTGCAGGGTGAGGAAGAGGATGAACAGAAGGACAGGGAAAGCACCACAGCGAGCGAAGGGAACATCCGATTGCCCCCCACTTTCCGCCGCAGCGCAGGCCCCGATCCCCTTCGACTGCCGTCTTGGGAGGAGCTCCGACTCCTCACGCCAGAAGAACGTCGATTGGTGACGGACTACTTCCGTCGCCTCACTTCGGGTGATCGGCCGTGAGGCGGCTCCTGTTCGCAGGGCTCGTGGTCCTGCCACTGCTGAGTCTGCGAGCCCAGGACGTGGACATTCGTCCGGCGTTGAACTACGAGCGGCGTGGCAACTACAGCGCAGCGGCCCAGGCGTTCCGGATCGTGCTGCAGGAAGCCCCGGGACACCTGAACGCGCTCCTGGGACTCGAGCGTGTCTTGGGTCACCTCGGCCGGCAGGAGGAGATGTCCCTCCCTGCGTCGCTCGCGGTGGCCGCACGGCCAGACGACCCGGCGGTCTACGGGGTCGCCGTTCGAGGCTGGTCTGCCGCGCATCAACCCGACAGCGTGCGGAGTCTCGTCGATCGATGGGCGGCCATCGAACCTGGCAGCGAAGCACCCTACCGAGAATGGGGATTCGCAGCCCTGACCCAACGTGATCGCGTCGCGGCGCGAAGAGCGTACACGCTCGGCCGGGAACGGCTCGGCTCGGAGGCCCTGGCTGGCGAGCTGGCACAACTCGCGACCGTGGAAGGGGCCTACGAAGAGGCTGCCCTCGAGTGGGTCACCGCGATTCACCAGGCTTCGGGTTACCGCACTGCGGCCATCGGTGGCTTGAGTCAGGCGAGTCCGCGACAGCGAACTGCGATTCTCGCTCGCCTCGAGCAGAGTACGGACCCGGTTGCCAATCAGCTGGCTGCCGGCCTCGCCCTGCGATGGGGTGAAGCCGCGCGAGGCTTCGCGGCGCTTCGCCTCCATCTCCCGCCGGGCGATCCCGGGACTGCCGCCCTGCTGGCCTTTCTCGAAGAGCTCCGGCTGGCCAATGGGAACGGAATCCTGTCAGCCAAGGCCCAGACCCTCGAGCTTCTGGCCGATCGTCCCAGTGAAGATCGACCCAGGTGGCTTGCGGAAGCGGCCAAGGTCTTTGCGGAGGCGGGCCAACAGACCGAGGCCAGGCGGGTGCTCGCACGCCTGGCCTCTGACCCCGCGGCCTCACCGGGCCTGGCGGGCTCGGCCTCTATCAGTTTGATCGAGGTCCTCATGGCAGAGGGTCGAGTGGAGGAGGCTGACGACCGGTTACGGGACCTCACGACGGTGGGGGGAATTGAGCGAAACCGACTCGCGAGGCAGTTGGCGGTTGCCTGGATACGAGCGGGAAACTTGGATCGGGCCGCGGTTCTCGTGCGAGCCGACAGTAGTGTCGAAGGCCTGGGGATTCTCGGGCGCATCGCGCTTTCCCGCGGCGACATTCGTGGCGCCGTCGAGCACCTCTCTGCCGCGGGCCCCTTTGCAGGCGGAAGGAAGGATGCTACGGACCGTATCGAGGCGTTGGCCGTGTTGCAGGTGATCGACCAGGATTCACTTCCGGCACTTGGCTCCGCCTACTTGTCCCTCTTGCGAGGGGACACCACCGACGCCGCCATGGGTATGGAGCAGGTGGCGCAAAGCCTCCCGGCATCGAAGGGTGGTGCAGAGCTTCTCGTCTGGGCCGGCAGGTTACGTGTCGCCGTGGGGGACATTCCTGGGGCCGAGAAGAACTTCAGGGCGGTGACCGAGGGTGCCAACCCTGCCGCTGTCTCCGCCGCCCGGTTCGCCATGGCGGAGATCCTCGTTCACCGCGGATCGTCCGCCGAAGCCATGGAGGCCCTCGAGGAACTCATTCTCGCCCATCCGAGCAGCGCTGTGGCTCCGCAGGCCCGCCGGCTGCTCGAGACCCTTCGGCGCGGAGTTTCTGGAGGGAAGTCGTGAGACGTCGGGAGTTTCTGGCTGGGAGCGTCGCCACCCTCGCGTTCCCCGCGTGGGCCAGGGCTCAACGCGTGCCTTCGTTTCTGATCCCCATGGATGACCGTCAATCGAACCATCTCCGAGCCTACGGGGTCACCTTTCGCGCCCTCGAACGTGGCGAGCGATCGGAATGGCTTCTCAACTACCGCGACGGGTCGTTTCTCCTTCCGGCGAGTGCGGCAACGGCGAGGGACCTCACACTCTCCGGAGTTGTTGCCGAACCGGTCGATGATTCTGAGATTGCAGCCATCCACGCCGAGATCCAGGAGACAAATGCAGACGCCGTCCCACTCGAAAAGGCGCCGGAGGTGGCGGTCTACGCGCCTCCGAATGCGGCACCGTGGGACGATGCGGTGACGATGGCGTTGGGCTATGCCGGGGTAGGGTACGAGAAACTGTGGGATGCAGAGGTCGCGGCGGGCGGCCTGGGCGCGTTTGACTGGCTCCATCTCCACCACGAAGACTTTACCGGTCAATACTCCAAGTTTTACCTCAACTATGCGGGGGCGCCCTGGCTTGCGGAGATGGTCGAGCGCAACCAGCGCATGGCGAGTCAATTGGGGTTCCCCCATGTCCCGGCGTTGAAGCGGGCGATTGCTCAGTCGATTGCCCGCTTCGTCGACCAGGGCGGTTTCCTATTTGCCATGTGCACGGCAACCGAGACCCTGGATCTCGCGTTGGCCGGTGCTGGTATCGACATCGCCGCGAGTTATGCGGACGGGGATGCGATGGATCCCGGCGCGTCCGAAAGGATGGATTGGAGTCGTGCACTCGCCTTCCAGAACGCACGGCTCGAACCGAGTCCGGCCGCGGCGGTGTTTTCCGACATCGATGGACATCAAGTGAACGCTCCTGGGGGACGCCAGCCCTTGGGGAGCTTCACCCTGTTCAACTTCAGCGCCAAGATCGACCCGGTTGCCAGTATGCTGGTGCAGAACCATCGCCAGGTTGTGCCCGACTACTACGGGCTCACGACCTCCTTCACCCGGCACACCCTCAAGCCCGCCTTGACGGTTCTGGCAGATGAACCGGGTGCTCCCTGGGTCAAGTACATTCATGGGGAACACGGCAAGGGGACGTGGACCTTTCTCGGTGGCCACGACCCCGAAGATCCGCAGCACCAGATCGGTGACTTGCCGACCGACCTATCCTTGCATCCGCATTCGCCGGGCTATCGCTTGATTCTCAACAACGTCCTCTTTCCCGCCGCGAAGAAGAAGGAACTCAAGACGTGACCGCGTCGGACCGCCTCAGCGCGGCGGCTCGTGAGGCGATCGTGGAGGAGATACTGGCCGCTGGTGGGCGAGAGGTGTGCTTCGTGGCCACGGTGTCCGAGGCGGGGGGCATCGAAGAGGTTCGCGCCGTGGCGCGTGGAACTCCCGAGATGGTCCTTGCCCTGCCGGGTATCGCGCAGGCGGGCGAGATGCTCATCCACAACCATCCCAACGGTGTCCTCGAACCGTCGCCCGCCGACCTGCACATTGCCAGCCGACTCCACGATTCGGGTGTAGGGTTCGGGATCGTCGACAATCAGGGTGCCAGGCTCTACGTCGTCGTGGAAGTCCCGCGTTCGCGGCCGGTCACCCGACTCGATCCCTTCGATGTGGTTGCCGGCCTTGGGGAGCATGGGCCCATCGCCACGCAGCTCGGCAACTACGAGGATCGCCCGAGCCAACGGGACATGGCCGCCTACGTCGCCGATCTGTACAACGACGGGGGAGTCGGTTTGTTGGAGGCAGGAACCGGTGTCGGAAAGTCCTTCGCCTACCTGCTGCCGGCCTTGGCATGGGCGCGACTCAACCACGAGCGGACAGTCGTCAGTACCAACACCATCAACCTTCAGGAGCAATTGGTCGGGAAGGATCTGCCGCTTCTCGCTCAGGCATTGGCCGATGGGGAGTGGAGACCCTCCTTCGCCTTGTTGAAAGGTTGGCGCAATTACCTATGTCTGGCTCGCCTCGATTCCGCCGTTGGCAGTCAGCACTCCCTGCTCGAATTGGACCGAGTCGAGGAGCTCTTGGATCTCGCCTCGTGGGCTGGCAGGACCGGGGACGGGACGTTGGGGGACCTCCCGTTCACGCCGACGCCGGAAGTCTGGGATGAGGTCGTGGCCGAATCGGACTTGTGCCCGCGTTTGAAGTGTCCGCACTTCGAACGCTGCTTTGTCTTCCGGGCTCGTCGCCAGGCGGCAGAAGCGGACATCCTCGTGGTGAACCATCATCTCCTGAGCGCCGATCTCGCCATTCGCGCCGCTCAGGAAAACTGGGTTGAGGCGGCGGTCCTGCCTCCCTATCAGAGACTCATCCTCGACGAAGGACACCACCTGGAGGACGTCTCCGCCGTCCACCTTGGTTCTCAGGTCACCAGTCGATCAGTTCGACGGCTCCTCGGCAGGTTCGAGCGCGGGGGCAAGGGTCTGGTTCCGGCGCTCGCCGCCGAACTCGCGCGTGGGGGCGATCTCCTGGCGCGGGCCAGTCTGGATCTGGTGCAGTCACAGCTCGTGCCGGCGCTCGCTGATGTCCGAATCGCGACCGAGGCGTTGTTCGCCAGACTCCTCGGTCGTATCGAATCCGTGTCGGGCGGTGTGCTCAGACTCGACGACTCATTCGCCGACGATCCCATCTGGGAAGAGGGACTCGGCGAAGAGTTGGATGCGGGGCTCTCGGCCTTTCGTCGGCTGCGGAGTCATGTCGAGCTGGTGGCCGACCGTCTGGAATCGGAAGAAACCACCGATCGCCGCGAGCAACTGCTCCAGGAACTTCGCGGGGCCCTCCGGCGCCTCGATGCCGTTGCCGACGGGCTGGGACGGACACTCCATCCTCCACCAGGAGGTCCCGCCACCGTGCGATGGATAGAGCGGACCGATGCTCGGGGACAACAGCTCGCCCTGCACGCGGTCCCGTTGGACCTGGCGCCCATCCTGCGTGAGACGTTGTTCGACAGGGTGAAGACGGTTGTGTTGACGAGTGCCACCCTGGCCACGGGTGGTGACTTCTCCTTCCTCAGTAGACGAACCGGACTCGCCGTCGAACCCAGTCCCGTCACGGTGCGAGAGATTCTGCCATCGCCCTTCGACTTCGTGAACCAGTGTCTGTTCGGGATCCCGAGTGATGTTCCCGATCCACGGGAGGACGAACTGGGGCATGATCAGGCCACCGCGCGGATCGTGGAGGACATGGCCGCGGCGAGTGATGGCGGGGTCTTCGTGCTGTTCACGAGTCACCGGCAGTTGCGTCGTCTCGCGTCGGCACTCCGTGCAGGGCTTGGTGCGCGGTGGCCCCTCCTCGTCCAAGGGGAGGCTCCGAGGGATCAGCTCCTCCGTCGCTTCCGGGAAAGCGGGAGAGCCATCCTGTTGGGGACGGATTCCTTTTGGGAGGGTGTCGATGTCCCTGGACGAGCATTGCGGGTGTTGATCCTCTGTAAGCTTCCCTTCAAGGTGCCGTCCGAACCCTTGACGGCGGCGCGCCTCGAGCGTCTGGCGACCGAGGGTGAGGATGGCTTCTGGTCGTACTTGCTCCCTTTGGCTGCGCTGAAACTCAAACAGGGATTTGGCCGCCTGATAAGGAACGGACAGGACGTCGGGGTGGTTCTACTCCTCGACCGGCGCGCCGTGGTCAAGCGGTATGGCCCATCTTTGCTCGACAGTCTCCCCCCTGCTGAGCGGGTGATCGGGCCGTGGAGTGAAGTACGTCTTCGCTGCGAGGACTTCTTTGCCCGCCACGGAATCGAGGCGGAGGTGGGGTAGTGTGGGGCCCGTATCATGCGGACGTCCCTGCTTGGGAGTCGGGGACGATCTGTCAGGGTTCGATCGAGGCGGTACATTTAAGCTGAGCGTCGTTGGCTCAGAGCTACCGGAGGAGACGGAGAGTGGAGAAAGCTCGGGAATTCACCCTCCCCAAACGGAGGCGTGTCAGCTGGTGGGCGATCGGAGTGAGCATCGGGCTGCACGCCCTGGTGCTCTCCGTTCGTGCGACCGGTTGGTGGGCCAATGGCGAGGTTCCCGAAGTACGCCTCATCCCGCTCTCGCCCATCATCACGACGTTTGACCTCGACTACCAGGCTCCGGTTCAACCGCCACCGGCGCGGCGGCCTCCACCGGAGCCGGTCGAGGAACTGGTTGCGACCGAAGAAGACATCGCTCCCCCATCGCAAGTCCCTGCCATGGATCTGGCGGGTATCCCTGAGGCCCCGATCGATACCGCGGCAGGAGAACCCTCACCCACCGGCACCGGCCCGACCACGATGACCCGGCTCCGTCCCGCCCGTGGGGAGGGCAAACTTTGGGTGCAACCGCTGCCGCTGGCCCCCAAAGAGCTCGCACAGCGGCTTACCCGCTCGCACATCGAACTGATCGATAGCGCCGTGACCGTCATCGTGCAGGCATACATTGATTCCGTCGTTGCGGCCCCGACGCCGTATGACAATACTCCACCCACCTGGACCACTGAAATCGGCGGTCGGACGTTCGGCATCGACAGCCGGAACATCTATCTCGGAGGGCTCAAGATCCCGACGGCCATCCTAGCCTTGTTGCCAATTCCGCAGGTCAGCAACGTTGACCTGCGCGCCGCGCGCCGGATGGCCGACATGCGCGAGGATCTCATGATCGCCGCGCAACGCGCCCGGACGATGGAAGACTTCAAGAAGGCCATCAAAGCGCTTCGTGAGGAACGGGCGCGACAGCAGGTCTTCGAGCGGAATCAACGCCGCGAACCTGGGGACACCGTCCCCCGATGAAACTCGTCGACGGCGAGGAGACGATCGTCCTGGTGACGGGATCGTCCGCGAATGCCCGGGCCAAGGACACTCCGCTGGCCGAGTGGCTCCGCGAGGAGATCGACCGACGGGGTGGTGGGATGGCCTATCGTCGAGCGATCATCGTGCAGGACGAACGGTATGTGCGCACGCCGGCGTTCCACGATCATCCCACGATTGCCATTGGAGGTCCGGGGACGAACGACGTGGCCCAGCATCTGTCACAAATTCTCCCCCTGGTGATTGCCAAGGAGGAGCGGATGTTCGTGCAAATGCATCTGGATTTGCGCGGATATCAGATCGCGCTCTGGGGGATGGACGCCGACAGCACCAAATCGGCCGTCGAAGCCTTCGTCTCTGAGGGTCTCCTCGACTCGCTTCTCACCCGAATCTGGCCTTTTCGTCCCACGACCGTCTGCTGACCAACACCCGAACTGACACCCCGGCGGCAATGTCAGAGCGGGGTTCCGAGGTCTTCAGGTCGAGGCTCGCTCCAGTGCGGCGGTGATACGGGCGAGGGACGCTTCGCGCCCCACGACGTGAAGCAGTTCGTTGACCGGCTCCGAGACGGTCGTTCCGGTGAGTGCGACTCGCACCGGTTGCATCAAATCACCAAGCTTCATTGCCCCTGCCTCTGCCCCGGCGTGGAACGCCGCGAGAATCCGGTCGGCGGTCCAGTCCTCCTCAGAGATCGCTCGGAGAATCTCGGAGGCGCGCGACAGACTCGCGGCGAAACCTGCCCCCATCTTGTCCATGAGCTTCTCCCCTTTCGCATCGAGGACCACGCGGCTGTCATCAACCCGCACTGCGATCTGTTCGGCGAGGTGCGTAATGGTGCGCGACCGCGTCTTGGTCGCCTCGATCAACGGCTCGAGAGTACCGGTAGGCAACCTGAGCTGGAGTCGCCCCAAGGCGAGGCTCACGTCTGCAGAAAGCTCCCCCGCGGTCATCGCCGAGATGTACTGTCCGTTCATCCACTCGAGTTTCTTCGTGTCGAAAACGGCGGGTTTCTTCTGGATCCCATCGAGGGAGAACCGGCCGATCAGCTCCTCTTGTCCGAGAATCTCGAGGTCCTCCCCGGGCGACCAACCGAGCAGAGCCAGGAAGTTTCGCATGGCCACGGGGAGGATACCCAGCGATTGATAATCACCCACGGCGGTGGCACCGTGGCGTTTGGAGAGTTTCTTCCCGTCGGGGCCGAGAATCATCGGAACGTGGGCGAAGACGGGGAGGGATGCGCCGAGGGCTTGGTAGAGGAGGATCTGCTTCGGAGTATTGGAAATATGGTCGTCCCCCCGAATGACGTGGGTGATACCCATCGCGATGTCGTCGGACACCACGGCCATGTTGTAGATCGCCGATCCGTCGGCTCGCTGAATGATGAAGTCATCGAGCTCGCGCCCTTGGAAAGCAATACGTCCGTGGACGGCATCCTCCCAGGCCACTTCTCCGTCGGGCACCCGAAAACGAATCGTGAAGGGTTCACCGGCTTTGACACGCGCCATGACCTCCTCGGCCGGCAGCCGGTCGCAGCGTCGATCGTAGTGGAAGGCCGTTCCCGAACTCTTGGCAGCGGCACGCAGCTGCTCCAAGGTCTCGGTGGTGCAGAAGCACCGATAGGCCGCACCCGACTCCACCATGCGCGCGGCATCTGTCCGGTGTCGGTCCGCGTTGGCGCCCTGGAAGAGGGGGCCCTCATCCCAATTGAGGCCGAGCCACGTCAGGCCATCCAGGATGACTTGGGTGTGTTCGTCGGTACTTCGCTGACGATCGGTGTCCTCGATCCGGAGCACGAAGGTGCCCCCGGTAGACCGGGCGAAGAGCCAGTTGAAGAGGGCGGTCCGCGCACCGCCGACGTGAAGGTAGCCGGTAGGGGAGGGTGCGAACCGGACCCGGACGGGTGTCGGCACTGAGGTCTCTCGCTGGGGTTGTGATTGGTCCAGTGGAACGGAGTGGGAGGGATTCGAACCCTCGATAGGGGTTTTCGCCCCTATAACGGTTTAGCAAACCGCCGCCTTCAGCCTCTCGGCCACCACTCCTCCGGCGGGAGGTAACCTACTCACCGGCCTAGGCCTGGACAACCGCGATCCTCTTGACGGGTGGGGCGTCTCCGGTTATCATACGAACGTATGAATGAATTGAGAGATACCAAGACCCGGCTCTTGGAAGCCGCCACGGCCCTCTTCGCCGAGAAGGGCTATCGGGGGGCATCCGTCAGAGAGATTACCACCCGGGCGGAGGCAAACCTCGGGGCCGTCACCTACCACTTCGGGTCCAAGGCTGCCCTCTACGAAGAAGCTCTGCAGTTCGCGCTTCAACCCCTCGTGCAGCAAATCCTGGAGGCTGCCGCCACCACGGGCACTCCCACCGAGCGCATCCTCGCGGTCGCCACCACCCATTTCAGTTTCCTGTCCGAGCGTCCGGGGCTCCGGCAGCTCTTCCTCCAACTGCTTCAGGGAGATGTCACTTTCCCCGAGCGTGTGGCCGCCCTCGCTCGGCGGATGATCGCTGCCATCGGCGAACTCGTGGTGGTCGGGCAAAGCGAGGGGACGATCCGCCACGGTGATCCCCGCCTGCTCACCGTCTCCATCATGGCGCAACCCATCATGCTCAACGTGCTCCGGCCGATGCTTCGGGTCGGCCCTCAGATCGATCTCGACGATCCGGAGACACGCCAACGGGCACTCGCCAATGCCCTTCGCTTCATTCGCGCCGGTCTCGATCCGGCGACGGAGGTGTAGAAGATGTGGCTCTCGTGGTTACTGGTGTGGCTCCAACCCGCCGTTCAGGTTTCCCTCCCCGTTCCCCCCGCGGAACAGGGGACCTCGCTTTCCCTCGGACGGGCTGTGACGCTGGCGCTCGAGATGGCTCCCCGCCGCGCGATGGCCCTTGCCTCGCTCGGCCGCGCAGAGAGCGAGGTGAAGGCTGCCAAATCGGAGGGGTTGCCACAATTCGCCTTCGATGGTGCCGCCGTCCGTTTCGACGAACCCATGCTGGTCGCCCCCCTGCATGGGTTGGACTTCACGAGGGCCCCCGATTTTGAGCGGACCCTGGTTCAAGCCGAATTCGGACTCGGCTGGGTCCTGTTCGACGGCGGGGCGCGGAGTGGGGAGGTCGACCGTGCGCAAGCTCTGGTACGTGCGGCAGGAGAGCAGTTGACTTCCGCCGAACAACTCGTCGTCGCCTCGACCGTTGAAGCCTATGCGGCGCTCATCAGCGCGCGCGAAGGGGAAGTCGCACAGGGCGAACGCCTCAGAGCACTCCGCGCGGAGGCCGATCGAGTCGATCGCTTCCTCCGGGAGGGCCAAGCCGCGCGGGTAGAACAGCTGCGAGTGTCTGCCGCCCTGGCGTCGGCTCGGGCCGACAGTACCAGTGCCCGATCGGCGTGCCGGGCGGCGGAGGCTCGCTTGGCACGACTCACGGGTCTCGCTCTTGAGGAGATCGCCAAGAGCGGGTTACGACCGCTTTCTCTGCGGGCAGAAGGCGCTCGAGTTCCGAGGTCATCAGTCAACGAGGCATTGTTCGAGACCACTCCGGCCGTCCGCGAAGCGACGGCCCGCGTGGCGGCGGCCCAATCCGCGAACCGTGCGGCGCGAGCGGCGTGGCTCCCCTCCGTTCGACTCGAAGGTCGGACGATCACCTACGGCTCGGCCGGGGGGAGCGACGTCCCCGTTACAACGGAATGGGGTGCCGGTATTCGCGTGCGATACCCCTTGTTCACTGGTGGCCGGCGGACGGCCGGGATCGACCGCAGCCAGGCCGTGACGCGCGAGGCGGAGGAGGCGCGCCGTGAGACAGTCCTCCTGTTGGCGGAGAGAGTCGACCAGTTGCTGGCCGAAATGGAGGAAACTCGAGAGCGAGGTGCGGCGCTGCAGGTCGTGATCACCCAGCTTCAGGAGGTGGCGCGTACGGAGGCGCTGTCGCTGACCGAGGGGGTGGGGATCCAGTCGGATTATCTCGTTGCCGAGGCTGACCTGGCGGGAGCGAGAGCGGAGAGGAGTCGCACTCGGGCTCGCGAGATATCCGCGCATGTCAGACTCGCCCAGTTGCTCGGCCGTCTCTCCCCTGAGGCCGTCGATAGCCTATTGGAGGTCGGCTCATGAAGTCATCGCATTGGTCTCTCCTGAGAGTGGTCCTGTGTCTTCAGCTCGCTGGCTGTACCGCGACCGAAACCGACACCATCGAGGCGTCAGGTACGGTGGAAGCGACCGAAGCCCACCTTGGGTTTCAGGTCTCGGGCCGAATCGACTCGATCCTCACCATCGAAGGAGCGAAGGTCTCCTCGGGCGATCGCCTGGCCACCCTCGACCGGTCGGAATTGTCGAGCCGCCTGGAGGCCGCAAAGGCAAGCCTCGAGGCCCAGCGCGCACGTCTACGAGAGTTGGAGAATGGATTCCGCTCGCAGGAAGTGGCCCAGGCTCGGGCCGCGCTTGTCGGAGCGGAGCGCCGTCTGACCGATGCCCTTCGCGATCGCGACCGGGCCCGAAACCTGTTTGCCGGTGGTGCGGTAAGTCAGCAGGCTCTCGATCGGGCCGAAACCGCGGCCACCCTCGCCGAAACCGATGCCGCGCGTGCCCGCGAACAGGTCGGGCTGATGGAGAGTGGAGCGCGGCCCGAGCAGGTATCGGCGCAACGCGCGGCAGTCACCCAGGCAGGTGCGCAGGTTCGCCAAGTGGAAGCAGCACTCCGATTTGCAGAGATCGTCGCACCCTTTCCCGGGATTCTGACACGGAGGCACCGCGAGCCTGGCGAGATCGTGGCTGCGGGGGTCCCCGTCTTCAGTCTCATGAATCCGGCAGACCGCTGGGTCCGGATCTACATACCCGAAGCCCGCATCGCACAGGTGCCACTCGGTGCACGTGCTGAAATGGTGGTCGACGGATTCCCGGATCGTCGGTATGACGGGGAGGTCGTCTTCATCGCCGATGAGGCAGAGTTCACGCCGCGCACGGTGCAGACCCGGGAGGAACGGATCAAGCTTGTGTATCGCGTCAAAGTGCGCGTGATCGGTGACGACGCGATGGACCTGAAACCCGGCCTGACCGTGGATCTTCGATTCGCCGGTGGGCAGTGACCTCAGTTCAAGCGATCGTCGTTTCGAACCTCTCCCGCCGGTTTGGAGAAACACTGGCGGTCGGCAGTGTGTCGTTCGCCGTCGATGACGGAGCGCTGTTCGGCATCGTCGGCGCGGATGGTGCCGGGAAGACCACAACCCTCCGGATGTTGGCGGGAGTACTTCGGCCTTCGACCGGTGATGCAACGATCTACGGCGTGAGCGTGGTCAAGGACCCAGAAGGCGTGAAAACCGATACGGCATACATGAGCCAGCGTTTCGGGCTCTATGCCGATCTTACCGTCTCCGAAAACATCGCTTTCTATGCCGACCTCTACCGAGTACCGCGTGACGTGCGCCGCGAACGACTTGCCCGGGTCTACGCCTTCTCCGGACTGGGTCCCTTTGAGTCTCGTCTCGCGGGAGACCTCTCGGGTGGGATGAAACAAAAACTGTCGCTGTCCTGCGCCCTGATCCACCAGCCCCGTTTACTCCTGCTCGATGAACCGACCTTCGGGGTCGACCCGATCTCCCGTCGTGATCTCTGGCTCATCATCCATGAAATGGTGGCACACGGGACGACCGTCGTGACCTCCACGGCCTACCTCGATGAGGCCGAACGATGTGACCGAGTATTGCTCCTCCATGAAGGACATGTCTTGGGGCTCGATACTCCCGGAACACTCCGGCGGGGACTCGAAGGGCGGGTGTTTGAAGTGAGCGGTGGGAGTCTTGCGCCACTGGCGAACGTGCTGGAGGCGTCACCTGGTGTCTCCAGCGTGGCACGGTACGGTGACACCCTCAGGGTGACGCACCATTCCCCTGAAGGCCTGGCGCGTCTCCGCGAGGTGCTCGAGTCGCACACCGACGTCGAGGAACCCGTACCCCTCCTGCGCCGGGTCGAGCCATCCCTGGAAGACGTATTCGTCGACCGATTGACACGGCAGGGTCAGGGTGGAGCGGCAGGCGGACGTGAGGAGGCCAGTGCGAGTGTCTGACGCGATCGTCGCCCGGCACCTGACCAAGAGGTTCGGCACGTTCACGGCTGTGGACGAGGTGAGCTTCACGGCCCGACGAGGAGAGATTCTCGGGTTTCTCGGTCCCAACGGGGCGGGGAAGACCACCACGATCCGCATGCTGACCGGCCTCATCACCCCGAGCGAGGGGCAGGCGGAAGTCGCTGGGTTCGATGTCCAGAAGACGCCGTATGAAGTCCGCCAGCGGATCGGCTACATGTCACAACAGTTCTCACTGTATCTCGACCTCACCGTCACGGAGAACATCAACTTCTTCGCTGGTCTCTATGCGGTGGATGGTTCCAGGCTCTCGGCACGCCGGGACTGGTTACTCGGGTGGGCAGGCCTCGAAAAGCGACGCAAGGCGATGACGGCTGAGCTTCCTCTCGGCCTCAAGCAACGACTGGCGCTCGGATGCGCACTTCTGCACGAGCCACCGATCCTGCTGCTCGACGAACCGACGTCTGGAGTGGACCCTCTCTCCCGCCGCGCGTTTTGGGATCTGATTTACCTGCTTGCGACCCAAGGCACGACCATACTCGTGAGCACCCACTATCTCGAAGAAGCTGAATATTGCGATCGTCTGGCGTTGATGAACCGGGGCCGACTGGTCGCTCTCGACACCGCCGTGGCGCTCCGACATGACATGAACGCTCCGATCCTGGCCGTCACCGCGGATGACGCTCCCGCGGCGGTCCGCGCCCTCTCCTCCGATGCCGAGATTGCCGATGTGACGATGTTCGGACGAGTGGTCCACGCGGTCGTTTCTGATGAAGCGGCCGGTCGGAACCGGGTGGCCGAATTGCTTGCCGACGCGGGGATCGGTTACGGATCGATCGACCGTATCGTACCGTCACTCGAGGATGTCTTCGTTGCTTCCATTCGCCGTGAAGGCGGGGCGGTGAGCGGATGACCCTCGGCCGAACGCTGGCGGTCGCCCGGAAGGAGATTCTCCAACTCAAGCGAGACAGGCGGAGTCTGATTCTCGCGTTCCTGCTGCCATTGATCCTCGTACTCGTCTTCGGCGCGGCCATCTCGCTCGATGTGCGAGAAATCCCCTTTGCCGTGGTCGATCAGGACCAAAGCACCGAAAGCCGAGAACTGGTCGATGCCTTCGGATCCTCGGGGTACTTCACCTTGCATGGGTATCTGACCACGAGTAGCGAGGCCGATCCTCTCCTGGCCCGTGGGACCGTGCGATTGGTCCTGGTGATCCCTCCCGACTTCAGAGAGCGACTCGCGTCCCGCAGCACGGCTCCCGTGCAGGTACTGGTCGATGGTGGCGATGCGAACACCGCGACGATTGCCATCAACTATGCGGATGCGATCGCCGCGGGGATTCTCTCGCCCGAACCACTCCGGACGCGTCGCGCAGTCCCCATCAGGGCTCAGTCTCGGGTCTGGTATAACGAGACGCTCGATAGCGCGTGGATGGTTGTACCGGGTCTCGTTGCCGTCATCATGGCCATCATTGCCGCCATGTTGACTGCCCTCACCATCGCACGGGAATGGGAGCGGGGGACCATGGAGCAGTTGGTGTCCACGCCGGTCTCGCCATTCGAAGTGGTGATCGGGAAACTGCTCCCCTACGTCGTCATCGGTGTCTTCGATGTCGCGATGGTGGTCGTCCTCGGTGTGGTGGTCTTTCACGTCCCACTGCGTGGAAACCTCTTCTTGCTCGGCGGGCTATCGCTGTTGTTCCTGATTGGGATGCTGAGTTACGGAATCCTCCTGTCGGCCAGGCTCAAGAGCCAGTTACTGGCGACCATGGTTGCACTCGTCACCACCTATCTCCCGACCTTGCTCCTGTCTGGATTCATTTTTTCCATCCTCAGCATGCCACTTGTGCTCCGGGTCATCAGTCACCTGATCCCGGCGCGGTACTTCATCACCATTACTCGTGGGATTTTTCTGAAGGGGGCGGGTTTGGGTGTGTTGTGGCCCCAAGCGCTCGGAATGGCGCTCTTCGCCTTCTTTGCTCTCGTTCTCGCCGCACGATCGTTCCGAAAGGAGATCGGATGAGGATCTCCTTGACCCGTCTGGGACGGATGGTCCGGAAAGAACTGGTCCAGATGCTCCGGGACCCCCGCATGCGACTCGTGATATTCGTGTCGCCCATGATTCAACTCGTGGTTCTGGGATACGCCGTATCCACCGACGTCCGCGATGCTCCGATCGCCGTGGTCGATCGTGACCGGACGACGGAATCCCGTGAGCTGATCGATCGGTTCACGGCTTCGGGGTATTCCCGCGTCGTGGCCCTCGAGCGGGGTGAGGGGATCGAGGATGCGGTCGAGCGGGGAGCGGTTCTCCTCGGGATTGAGATCCCGCCGAACTTCTCGGTGGATCTCACCTCCGGAAGAGGGGCCGATGTGCAAGTCCTGCTCGACGGTACCGATTCCAATACCGGCACGATTGCTCTCGGCTATCTCCAAGGGATCATGCGACAGTTTGTGCGCGACCTCGCAGGGGAGGGCGCGGAGCATCAACCGGGGGTCGTGCTGGTTTCGCGGGCCTGGTACAATCCCAATCTCGAAAGTCGGGTGTACAACGTGCCCGGAGTCATGGGCGCACTCCTGCTCCTCATTACCATGCTCCTCACGGCACTCGGAGTCGTGCGTGAGCGCGAGATAGGTACTTGGGAGCAGTTGGTCGTGAGTCCCGTCACGCCCACGGAACTGATGTTAGGCAAGACGCTACCCGTGGTGCTGATCGGGTTGATCGATCTGATCCTGGTCTCCGCGCTCATCATCCTCTGGTTTGGGATCGCCCTTCGCGGGTCGTTTGTCGTGCTGCTGGGTGGCGCGGTTCCGTTCCTGGCCGCGGGTCTTGCAATCGGACTCCTGATTTCCACGGTGTCCAAGACCCAACAAGAAGCCTTCATGTCCATGTTCCTGGTGCTCCTACCGGCCATCATCTTCTCCGGAATCCTCTTCCCGATCTCGAGCATGCCTCCCGGCTTCCGGTTTGTCACCCTGTTCAATCCATTGCGTCACTTCATCGAGATCGTCCGGGCCGTGTTCTTGAAGGGTGCGGGTGTCCCCGAGATGGCAGGGCAGATCTCCACACTGGTTGCCATGGCCGTCGTTGGTTTAGCCCTTGCCGTGCGGCGATTCCGCGCGATGATCACCTGACCCCATGGGGGCTTGTTTCAGGCGCGAACCCCGTCTTTCTTCTGTCGTCCTTCCCGGAATACTCTCGTGAACCGTTTCATTCGTCGATACCTGGGGCTCGCTCTTCCCCTGCTGGCATTTCCCACGTCTCTCATGGCAGCGGAAGGGTCGTCCATCACGGCCACCACCGACCCCGTTTCACAGGCGATCGTCGGGGTACTGATTGCCGGAGTGTTCGTGGTCCTCGCGTTGGAAAAGGCCCACCGGGTGCTCGTGATCACGGCGGCAGTCGGGCTGATGTGGGTCGTCACCTATCTCACGCCCTATCACCTGATTCCCTTCGAGGAAGCCAAGGATGCCATCGATCTCAACGTCATCGTGCTTCTCGCATCGATGATGGCTGTGGTCGGAGTTCTCAAAACGACGGGGGTGTTCTCCTACGCCGTCGCGAGACTGCTGCAAACCTCGAGAGGTCGACCTGCCCTGATCATGGCGCTGATGATCTGGTTCACCGGTATCATGTCGAGCGTCGCAGACAACGTTACCACAGTCATCTTCGCGACCCCCATGGCCCTCGAGATCGCATCCCGGCTTCGAATCCGTCCGATGGCGATCCTCCTGCCCATGGTCGTGGCCTCGAACATCGGGGGCACGGCAACACTGATCGGCGATCCGCCGAACATTCTGATCGGCTCGGGCGCGGGGCTCTCGTTTGTGGCCTTCGTACTCAACCTGACCGCACCAGTGCTGATCATGCTGGTGATGCTCGAGTGGTATTCGGGCCGCTACTTCGGTGCGGATCTGGCGAGCGGGATCCAAGACCTGGACCCCAAGAGCCTCCCGCTGCCGCCCCTGCGGAACCGGACCCTGCTTCGCTGGGGGCTGGCGATCTCGGTGATCATCTTCATCGGATTCTTCACACATTCGTTGACCGGTATGCCTGCCTCAGTCCCGGCGGCTGTCGGTGCGGCCTTGCTCCTTCTGGTCCAGGACATCCTCTATCTCAAGCACCGCGACCCCTCGATGCAGGAGAGAATCCACGGGATTCTCCAAGTCATCGAGGATGAAATCGAATGGCCCACCCTTTCGTTTTTCGGGTTCCTTTTCATCGCGGTGGGGGCCGCGGTGGCAACCGGTCTCATCGATACGATGTCTCAGGGTCTGGTGCACTTCATTGGTGCCGGGGCCGGCACGCTTGGTTTGTCGAGCAACGGAACCCTGCTCTTCGCAGCGCTCCTGATCCTCTGGGCCAGCGGGGTGCTCTCGGCATTAATCGACAACATCCCCTACGTGGCGGTCACCATACCGATCATCGCGAACCTCACGGGGACGCTCTCGGGAGATACCGAGATCCTGTGGTGGGCACTGTCTCTCGGTGCGTGTCTCGGAGGGAACGGTTCTGCGATCGGAGCCTCTGCCAACGTGACGGTGATCGGGTTGGCCGAGCGGGCCGGGGAACACATCAGTTTTGGAGAATTTGCTCGGTTTGGGGCCCGGGTGGCTGTGTTCACACTCCTGATTTCAACCGCCTTCATCACGGCTCACATCTATCTGGGCCCGGGAGTCACCCACACGACGATGTACGCGGCCTTGGGAATCTTCTTCGTCGCCCGCATGTTCACCAGGAACAATGGACGCCTTTCGACGGCCTGAGTCGCCCGATGACATAGGTGCGGTGCTCCGGACAAGGACTTCAGGTGGGGTTGGTATGAAAACTGGGCCTGTCGCCTGGGCGCGACAGGTGATGCAGTGAATCTCCGCCGGAATCAGTCCCCCGACCAGGTCTCCCAGGTCAGACCGCAGCGCTCGACGAAGTACTCGGCGGGGTGACCCGACTGCCCGATCAGGCTGTGGAGCATCTCGTGGCGGATCACCATTTCGTGATTCCGATAGTTGCCCGCGACCACGATGACCGAGCCGGAGCCCGACCGTTCCCACATGCCGACCTTGGGGCCCTGGTCGGTCTCGAAGGTGTCAACTCCTTTGACCACATACCATTGCACACTCTGAAGTGAGCCGGTCAGACCAGCGCACGTCTCCGTTTTGGCGAACCACGCATCGAACTCGGCGGTGGCGGCCATCGGCTCGGCGCCTCGAGGTAGACCTGGGTTGGGCTCGGTGAGCCCGCACCCCGTGAGGAGGAGAGCCGCCGCTGTGAGTGTCTGAACCGTCTTGAAACTGGTCATCCCCGTCGGTCCCCGATGCGAGTGGTCGGGGACCTCAAGGGCGACTGGTGTGCCAGTCGCTGCGCCGGAGGCAGGACTCAGGGCTTGAAGCGCCGCTTCAGCTCCTCGATGAAGTTGAGCAGACTCCAGACGCCGGACTTCCAACTCCTGGCCGCCCGCGCGTAGGTTTCCGCCCACACCTCACCTCTACCCGCACTGCCATGACCACACGACGCCGCTCCCTGCTAGCCGCAGTTCTCGTCCTCATCCCGGCAGCCTCCACCGCCCAGTCTCCCGGTCCCGACCTGAACCAGGTGTTCGCCCCGGTCAAGTGGCGCTCGATCGGTCCCTTCCGTGGTGGCCGGTCCGTCGCGAGCGTCGGGGTGGTTGGCGACCCAATGACGTACTACATGGGGACCACCGGCGGTGGGGTATGGAAGACCAAGAACATGGGGATCACCTGGCAAAACATTTCCGACGGGTTCTTCAAGTCCGGCTCGGTAGGTGCGATCGCGGTGGCGCCGAGCGACCCGAACGTGATCTACGTGGGAATGGGCGAGCACGCGATCCGGGGAGTCATGACGCACTCGGGCGACGGGGTCTACCGCTCGACCGACGCGGGGAAGACCTGGACCCATATCGGTCTCGAAGCAACGCGCCACATCTCGCGGATCAGAGTCCACCCCACGAACCCCGACATCGTCTGGGTCGCGGCGCAGGGCGCGCTCTACGCGCCCAATCCGGAACGCGGGGTGTACAAGTCCACCGACGGCGGTACGACCTGGCGTCCGGTGCTCAAGGTGGACGAGCGGACCGGGGCCTCGGAACTGTCGCTCGACGCCAAGAACCCGCGGATCCTCTACGCCGCCATGTGGGAACACGGCCGTCTGCCCTGGAAGGTGATCAGCGGCGGACCCGGCAGTGGCCTCTACAAGTCCACCGACGGGGGCGAGAGCTGGACCCGGATGAGCGGGGGTCTGCCGGACAAAATGGGGAAGATGGCGATCGCAGCGAGCCCGTCGAATCCTGAGCGAGTCTATGCGTTGATCGAGAGCGACTCGTACGGCGATGATCGCGGACTCTGGGTTTCGACGGACGCCGGTGACAGCTGGAGTCAGGTGACCGACGAGCCTCGGCTGATTCAGCGGGCCTGGTACTACATCGAACTCTTCGTGGATCCCCAGAACGAGCGGACCATCTACGTCCTGAGTGCGCCCGCCCTCAAGTCCACCGACGGTGGGAGGAGTTGGACCAATCTGTCCGGCACTCACGGCGATTACCACGACCTCTGGATCAATCCGGACAATCCCCGGAACTTCGTCATCTCGAACGACGGCGGGGCGGCGATCACCTTCGACGGCGGTGACAGCTGGTCCTCGCAGGCCACCATGCCGACCGCCCAAATCTATCGAATCAACGTGGACAACCGGTTCCCGTACCGGATCTACGGCGGCCAGCAGGACAACAGTTCGGTGGTGATCGCGAGCCGGGAATTGGGGAGCTTCGGCATCGGCACGGACTCCTGGACCGCGTCGGCCGGCGGCGAGAGCGCTTTCCTCGCCTTTGATCCCGACCATCCGCGCTATGTGCTGGGCGGCAGCTACGAGGGCTCCATTGATGTGCTCGACATCGAGGCCCGGGCCCGCAGGAGCATCATGGCGGCGCCGATCCAGTACCTGAGCATGAGCGCCAAGGACATGCGCTATCGGTTCAACTGGAACGCCCCGATCATCTGGAGCCGGCACGAGCCCAACACCTTCTATCACGGTGCGCAGGTTCTGCTCAAGACCAGCGATCTCGGCCGGACCTGGAGCGAGGCCTCGCCCGACCTGACCCGGAACGAGAAGGCCAAGCAGGACACGCCGGGTGGTCCCTACACCAACGAAGCGGTCGGCGCCGAGAACTACGGCACCCTCGCCTACATCGCCGAGTCGCCGCACGAGCCGGGCGTGATCTGGACCGGCAGTGACGACGGGTTGGTACAGGTGACCCGGGACGGCGGCGCCACCTGGAGCAACGTGACTCCCCCCGGTCTCGCCGAGTGCCTGGTGAACGCGATCGAGATCTCGCCGCACGACAAGGGGACCGTCTACATCGCCACGACGCGCTACAAGTTCGAGGACCTGGCCCCGAGCCTCTGGAAGACGACGGACTATGGGGCCACCTGGACCCGGATCGACAACGGGATTCCCTACGGCGCCTTCACGCGGGTCGTCAGGGAGGACGACATGCGGCGGGACTTGCTTTATGCCGGCACGGAGCAGGGACTGTTCGTCTCCTGGAACGGCGGGCGCGACTGGTCTCCCTTTCAGCTCAACCTGCCGAATACGCCGATCACCGACCTCCGGGTCCACAAGGACAACCTGATCGCAGCCACGTCGGGCCGGTCGTTTTGGGTGCTCGACGATCTGCCGTTGATTCGTCAGTACCGGCCCGACCAGCCGGCTGCGGTGCTGTACCGGCCGGCGAGCGCCTACATCGCCAACGGAGGGAGCGAACTCAATCAGTCGGGTGAAGAGGTGACCGGCACCAACCCGACTCGTGGTGTGAACCCGGCCAACGGGGTGGTGATCTACTACCGGCTTCCCAAGCTTCCCGACAGCACCACGGTGACGCTCGAGATCACGGACGCCCAGGGAGTGAATGTCCGGAGCTTCAGTTCCGCCAAGACCGATTTCACGCGATGGGACGGTGGCCCGCCGGCTGAGCCTTCACTCTCCGCCAACGAGGGGCTCAACCGGTTCGTCTGGGACATGCGGTATCCGACGATGCCTGGGGTTCCCGGCGTATACATCGAGGGCAATTACCGCGGGCACAAAGCGGTGCCCGGTCGGTACCGGCTGACTGTCACGGCCGGCACCACGGTCCTCAACACCGACGCGGAGATTCTCGCCAACCCACTCTACACCACCACCTCCGCCGAGTACTCTGAGTACCATGCGTTCATGCAGGGGATGGAGGAGACCGTGCGGACGATGCATGAGCGGGTGAACTCGCTGGAGAGCAAGCGGTCGCAGATCGCCGCGCTGCTCGAGGAACTTCCTGAGGAAGACCGGTATGCCGCCGTTCGGCAGGTGGCCGACTCGCTGGCCGGCCGGATGAAGACCTGGGATGGCGAAATGGTCCAGCGGAGGTCCAAGGCCTACGACGACGTGGAGAATTTCCCCAACGGTTTCACCGCCGACTACTTGTACCTGGTGAATCAGACCGAGAGCGACCTGCCCAGGGTCGGGCAGCCGTCGGTGGAGTTGCGTGCCGAGATGGACGCCGAGTGGGCAGCGCTCCGGGCACGGGCGGATGTCATGCTGAATCAGGAGCTACCGGCCCTCAACAGGATGCTCTGGGATCTGGGGCTCGGTGCGATCTGGCTGCCGGGGTTGAGGCCGCTGCAGCCTTGATCAGTCGACTACTTCTCAAACCTCCTCCTCAACTCCTCGATGAAGTTGAGCACGACGACCACCCGTTCCGCTTCCGGCGCCCGATTGCCGGGGGCGGCCATGGTCACGAACAACGAGTCGCCGGGGAGGATGTCATACCCGGGACAGCAGGGGAGTGACCAGAGGGCGGTGATCGACTCGGCCTCCACGACCTCTCCCACTCGGAGTCTGGCCGAGTAGAGTGTGTCGTTGTTCAGGAAGAAGAGTTCCCGCCCGCTGTGGGCCCAGCGTGGAGAGGTTCCGCCGAGCCGAGTGATCTGACGACGTCCGATCCCCACGAGGGGCTGGACGTAGACCTCAGGCTGGCCGGTCTCCCTGGAGACATACGCGATCCACTTGCCGTCGGGGCTCAGGGCTGGACTGCCCTGGCTGGACGGCCCACCAGCCAAGGTGCGAACGGACGCAGTGTCGAGTGAGAACAGCACGACGTCGCTACCCGTGGGGCCTCCGAACATCGTGGTGATGCCGCGCCGCCCATCATCGAGCCACTCCACCCGCGAGATTTCCCGCCCACTATCCGCGACCACGAACGCGGCCTCCGGAGCGCCACTGCCGTCCCACGGCCGTCGGAACAGGGTGTCATTGCGGCGACCCCGGACGAAACTGAGCCAGCGGCTGTCCGTCATCCAACTCGGGCCCTGGTCGGTGCTGTCACCGGCGAGTCGGGTCATCGGTCCCCCCGGGAGCTGGTAGACGTACAGGTCCTGCTCGTCGAAGGTCCCTCGGTCCGGAACCCCGGTCATCACCACCCTCGTCCCCTCCGGTGAGACCCTTGGCGACTGGTAGCGGATGCCTTCGGGGATGTCGGAGAGAACGCTGTCCAGCCCGGCTCGACTCCGAAGGACTGGCCTCTCGTCCGATCGAGGCGAGTCCATGTAGGCGAGGGTGCCTCCTCCGATACTGAACCAGAGGTTCCTGCTTTGCAGTTCGACCACGGGAACGGGCGGTTGGGTGAACTCGAGCCTCTTGCGGTCGAAGGGGCCGGCCATGATGAACTGCTCGTTGCTGTAGACCAGGTAACCTGGCTCGACGAATTGAACCGGGGCTTCCCCAGGGCCGAGGACTTTCCACACCTCTCCGTCCATATCGAATGCGGCGAGCCGGTTGTTGCCCCCCGTCTGGCTTTGCAGAGCACCCACCAGGCCTTTTCCTCCCGGGATCGGCGCCATGAAGAAGGCGAAGGACGTATCCGACAATTGAGCGACGACCTCAGGCACTCCTCCGAGTGCCGGGATTCTCACCAGCCTGGGGTTCGACCCGAAGATGCTGTAGTAAATGGCCTCGCCTGGACCGTAGAACCCCATGAAAGTGCTGTCGGCGACGAGACGCGACGGTCCTCCACCCAAGGGGATGCCGCGGACCGACGGCATCCCAGACCCGCGTGGGAAAACACCAACGAGCAGCTCGTCACCGCTCGGGGAGAAGCTCCCGGCGAACGCCATGCCGGGCAGGGAATCTCCAAACCTGGATGTCGTGAGGCCGTCCAGTGAACGCTCGTAGAGGACACCATCCTGAGTGCCCCAGATCACTCGCCGACCATCGGGGGTCACTACCGGAAACGCACCGCTTGTGGGGGAGACAACTTCGAACCGGACGACCGGTCGCTCCGGTGCGGGCTCCCGCATCGCCAGTCCGACGGCCGCACCCGTGAGTCCGATGATCGCCACCACACCCAGGACGAGGGTGCGTCCGTCACGGCTCCACGGCTTGGCCGTGCCCGCGACCATGGCTGTCGGCACGGTTCCCTGGTAGCCTGTATCGTCCAGTGCCTTCGCGAACTCGGCCGCGCTCGCAAAACGGTCGGCGGGGAGCTTCTCGAGCGCGGTCATCACCGCCGCTTCCACATGCTTGGGGATGGTCCGCCGCTGCAGCGCGAGCCCCCTGGGCCCTTCGGTCATGACGCGCGCGACGATTGCCTGGGCGGTGGGTCCCGTGAACGGGGGTTCCCCGGTCAGCAGTTCGTAGAGCACGCAACCGAGCGCATAGACATCGGCTTTGGCGGTGATCTCGCGCTCACCCATCGCCTGCTCGGGGGCCATGTAGTGGGGGGTGCCGAGACTCATCCCGGTCTCGGTCATCCGCGACCCGCCATCGGAGCGGCTGGCGGCAAGGGCGATCCCGAAGTCCGCCACCATCGCACGCCCGTCGTGGAGGAGGATGTTCTCCGGCTTGATGTCCCGATGCACGACTCCCTGCCGATGGGCGTAGTCGAGGGCTTCGGCTACGTCCTTGGTGATCTGGAGCGCCTCATCCACGGGAAGCTGGCGTTCGCGTTGAAGCCGGTCGCGGAGCGACTCGCCCTCGATGTATGGCATGACGTAAAAGACGGTCCCGTCGGCCTCACCCGAATCGTGCAGTGCCAGGATGTGGGGGTGCTGCAGGTTCGCGGTGGTGCGGATCTCCACCAGGAAGCGCTCGGCGCCGAGGATGGCGGAGAGCTCGGGGCGGAGGATCTTGACCGCCACCTTCCGGTCGTGCTTGATGTCGTGGGCGAGATAGACCGTGGCCATCCCACCCGCACCGATCTCTCGCTCGATCGCGTAACGGTCTGCGAGTGCGGACCTCAACCTATCGGCGATCTCAGACACTAAGGTGCCTCCTCGGGTGGCTTCGCTGGTCCCGACTCATCATCGGGTGGTGGGTCGGGGCTCCTGGGATCGGGGGCGTCGTCCTCCGTCTTGGCTTCCGTCGCTTCCGGCGGCGCAGTGGGTCGTTCGGCCTGCTCGGATTGCTCGACGACGACCTGCGGGGCGGACGTCTGCTGCTGCGTCCCCCGCTCGAACAAGAATAGCGCGGCGATGAGGGTCTCGACGACGAGCGTGATGCCAAGCCCGATCAGCGATCCGCCGGCGAGGGTGATGTAGTTGGTCTGGGCTTCGAAGGCGGGTGTCCGGAATTTCGCCTCGCCGCTGATGTTCGCGGGCCTGGTCCCGTCAAACGTCATCTCGCCCCCCCAGGTGACCCCGAACTCGTAGCGGTTGAGCTGGCGATAATCGTAGGCATCCACCAAGTCGTACAGCAGGGGGGACTCGGCCGTCAGTTCCAGATACACCGACTGGCTCCTGGTGGGGTCAGACGGGAGACCCCGTGAGTCCGCCGGGGGATTGGTGCTGAACCCTTCGATGCCACCCAGCGGAGTGACCTGCATGTGGAAAGTCGTCGCGGCGGCGCGCTCGCCGATCCAGCGGTTGATTAATCCCCGCCCGATGTGCGCGTACTGATAGAGTCCGGGCCAGGAGATCGCGACCTCCGACTGATCCGATCCATCAAACTCCACGGAGAAGCCGCCACTGGGATTCACGGTCACGCGCCCGCCCCGGGTCCTGGTGACGGTCGGGTTCCCCAACCTGCTACTGGCGAGAACCGTCGGGGTGACCTCGACGGGGCCACAGGGGCCGCCCGGTCCTCTCGTGGCGGTGAGCAGAACCTCTGGGGCCAAGGTATCGGTCGATGCTTCCGCGAAGCTCAGCTGGCCTGTCGAGACTTGGACATACAAGGAGAGGCCGTCGCACTCTGTACGGATCTGCAACGAGTGTATGGTCCCTTCCAGCAGTTTGACCTCGGTGCTCAACAGCCTCCCGATGGTCGGAACCACGAGGGCCAGGATAAGGGTGCCGAGTGTGGCTGGGAGGAAGAGCGCCAGACGGCGAAGGGTACCCGGACGCACCTGGCGCACACGGCGCCAGATCGCGACCCGGTAGGGGAACCCCGCCACGGACCTGCGTCGCGCGCGCTAGGGAGCCGGGGCCGCGGCGGGAGCCGGAAGGTCGGAGTTGAAAATGTCGGCGACGTAGGCCCACGATCCATCCGCCTGTCGTTTGCGGATATCCATGTAGGAACCCGTGTCGGCCGGGATGCCCTCGACCCCGAAGGCCAGGGTGTATTTGCCGTAGGCGAAGGCCAGGTCACCCACCACCTCGAAGTGCTCATCGGTGAGTGTGATTTCGGTGACCGGTGGGAAGGTGGCCATGAAGTCGCGGATGGCGGCGCGACCGCGAACCGGCGGTGCGTTGGGTGGAAATAACACCGCGTCTTCGGCGTAAGCCGCGGCAACGGCATCCATGTCTCCCGCCATGAATCCTGCAGTAAAGCCGTCACTCACGGCCTTGATCGCCGCAAGTTCGGCCTCGGAGGGCGCAGCGGGAGCGGCAGAGGTCGAGGGTTGACAGGCGGCCGCGAACACGAGGGCCAACGAACCCAGTACCAGACGACGGAAGTTCATCTTCGGCTCCAAGGGAATAGGGATGGATCGGACGACGGCGTGGGTGGGATTCGAACCCACGAGCGAGTTACCCCGCTGGCGGTTTTCAAGACCGCTGCCTTCAACCACTCGGCCACCACGCCCGACAGGGTCGGAGTATACGTGCGCTGCCGGAGTGCCGCGAGGGAGGCCAGCGGGCGGAGCTCAGAGGTAGCGGCCGAGCGCCATGGTGATGGACGCCAGGGCAAGCAGTACCGCCACGACCTTGCCGGCCTTCGCCGCCCGGGCTCTCAGAGCCTGCGCAGCGGCCAACAGCGACTCCTGGTTCGGCCCCGAGGTCGCCGCCACCTGCCGAGAAAGGCTGGCGGCGCGAAGAGTGGCCGGTCGGATGACCCCAACGCCTAGCCCGAACGCGACAACGGCCGCCACCCCCGCGAGCCCGTAGGCCATCCCTGCGCGAGATCCCATGTAGCTGTTGGCGAATCCCCCCGACACACGCCAGTACAACCAGAATCCAGAGAGAATGGTCAAGAGTGCCACGGTTGGCATCACGTCCAGGAATCGCCGGCGCAGGAGACCGGCAGCCACCGTGGATCCATCTGGCCCTGCATCCCGTAGGGATGGTTGAAGAAACAGGGCCATGAAAATGAGGGTCCCGGCCCAGAAGATCCCGGAGACGATGTGGATAAGGCGATTGGCAAGGAGCATGATGTCCATGGGGGTCCTTGGAAGCTCGGGGGAGGCAACTGGACGATTTCTCTTGGCCACAACCGTACGAGGCGAAGCGCCGCCCGGCAAGTCACCACCGGAAGAACCCTGGCTCGCGACTGGGGGTTGACCCGAGCGCGGGAATATCTTACTATCTACTACGAACATAGTAATTGGAGGGTGTGTGGCCATTCGAATCACCAACCGCGAGATGGATGTGATGGCGGTGCTCTGGACCAGAGGCTCGGCGACGGTGGCCGAGGTGCTCGAGGACCTCGATGCGGACCTGGCCTACACGACAGTGCTCACAATCTTGCGGGCTCTTGAATCCAAGGGATACGTCCGGCACGCCAAGGAGGGGAAAGCGCATCGTTACGCTCCGACCGTGGAGGCGGAGGATGCGGGTGATCGCCCGTTGATGAGGGTGCTCGACAAAGTCTACCAGGGGTCGAGAGAACTGTTGATCGCTCGACTCATGTCGGATGAAGATGTCACTCCCGAGGAACTCAAGCGGATCCGGCGACTTCTGGCCGAGCGACTCAAGGAGGTTGATCAATGATCGCCTTCCTCCTCGATCTGCTCGTGGCCTCAGTGCTGTGGTCCGCAGCAGCTCTGCTGGTGGAATCCACCCTCCGGCTCTACCAGCGTCCAACGCGCTGGGTGTGGGCTGGGGCAATGCTGTTGAGCCTCGGCCTCCCTGTTCTCACCCGGCTCATCCCCTCCTGGCAGGGCAGTTTCACGGGTCTCCCGGTCTCGATGCTGGCGGAAATGGAGGGAATCGGGGTGGGGATGGGCGCGGGGTCGACCGCAGGGTTCGCTCAGGAGATGGCGGTTCACAAGTTCTTCGTTCTGGGGTGGAGTCTCGCGTCGCTGACCTGTCTCACTCTCGGTCTCTGGTCGCTGAGCCGGCTCTCCCGGCGTCGTGCGGCCTGGCGGACGACCAGGGCCACCGGTGTCCGAGTCTGGCGGTCACGTCGTTTCGGACCCGCGGTTGTCGGGGTCCGCCCCTGTGGCATTGTGCTCCCCGACTGGGTGTTCGATCTCGGGGTGAGGGATCGTCGGCTCATTCTGCTGCACGAAGGGGAACACGCCCGTGCTGGGGATGTGCCATTACTGGTTGGTGGTGCGGTTCTTGTCATGCTGATGCCGTGGAATCCGCTTCTCTGGTGGCAGTTGGGTCGGCTTCGCTCCGCGGTGGAGATCGACTGTGACCTTCGGGTCCTCCGGAGTGGTATCCCGGCGCCAGCCTACGCCTCCCTACTTCTCGATATTCCCATGGCCCACCGGTTTCCGCCGAGCCCGGTCCTGGCCTTCGCGAAGCCCCGTTCCCTGCTCGGCAGGAGGATCGATCTCATGACCCGTCATGGCCTTCCACCCTGGATCCGGCGCACACGCGCCCTGACTGCGGTGGTCGCAGTTCTGATCCTCACCCTCATCGCCTGTGACGCCGCGGCACCGAATACTCCTCTTGGGCTCGAACCCCAGATTGGCCAGCCCGAGGACATGACCGTTGGGGCTCCGGCTGAGTACAAGTTCAGGGTGAAGACCAAGGCGGAGTTCTCCGAGCAACAGCAGTTGCGGCTAGTAGGCGAATCGGAGGACCCGGATTACGAGGTGCGAGGCCACCTCAAGCCTGCTCCCCTCACTTTCGTCGATGGTGTCGAGATATCTGAAGTCCAGTTGAGGAAGATCGACAAGCGCAGCATCGCATCCGTGGAAGTGTTGAAGGCACCGGCTGCGGAGGCTGAATTCGGGCCGCGTGCGAAGGCGGGCGTCATTCACCTCAGGCTCAAGAACTAGACTCGCGGTATGAGCTAGGTGCTTCCGAGCGCGCGGCCGTACTCGTCCCACCAGCGCCGCGCCTCGGACTCCGTCCATACGCCAGCATCCTCACAGAGCCCCAGGCGATCGGCCAATTCTTGGGCCGACTGAATTCGGGATCCCGGGTCCTTGATGAGGGCATGCAGGACGACCGCTTCGAAATCCTCGGGGAGGGAGCGATTGATTCGCTTCGAAGGTGAGACCGGTTCCTCGTGCGCGTGGCGGAACATCACCTGCATCGGTGAATCCCCCTCGAACACCTGGTGCCCGGTCACCAGCCAGTACGCTACGCATCCCAGGGCATAGACATCGGCTCGCCGATCGGCCGGCTCGGAGGTCGTGATGGCTTCGGGAGCCATGAAGGACGGGGTGCCCAAAGTGGCCGTCGATTCCACCGGACGATTGCGCGTGTCTTTGGGGTCCTCCCGTCTCACCAAGCCGAAGTCCAGCACCTTGACGAAATCCACTCGGAGCCCAAGGCGACAGAGAATGATGTTCGACGGTTTGACATCACGATGGATCAGGCCGTTGTGGTGGGCTTCCTGGAGTGATTCACACGCCTGGCGAAGAATGTGAATCGCGCGTGGTGCGTCCAGGGGTCCGAATTTTTCGACGAACTTCTGGAGATCGATACCGTCAAGCAATTCCATCACATAGTACAGGCCACCGTCTTCCGCCTGACCGAAATCATAGAGTTGCACGGTATGTGGACTGCGGAGCGCCGCAACTGCCTCTGCCTCGCGGTAGAAGCGTTCGGTGATGGTGGCAGCCAACTCGGGGTCCGAGGAAAGTAGGTCACCACGAATGACCTTGATCGCGGCCGGTCGCGCAATCATCCGGTGCGAGGCTTGATACACACTTCCCATGCCACCGCGTCCAAGGAGATTACCCAGCCGATAGCTCCCCATCTCGCGAGCGGCGGAGACTTGCAGTCCGAGGTAACGGATCAGGGTTGCGGGGACGAGCGCGAGGATGGCGCAGAGATATCCTGGAGCAAGCATCCACAGGATGTAGGACACGGGCCAATCGAGTGCCAGGCCACGGGACCGAGCGACGAAGAATGCCATCGCATCCATCGAGGCCGCGGCGAACGACGCGAGGAGCATTTTTCGTTTCGGACTCGGTGCAATGGCCGGAAAGAGCAAGATGAGCGCGCAGTTCCATGAGATCCGCGCCGCGTGCGGCTCCGGAACCCAGAAGCTGATGAGCGCAATCAGGGCGGCGGTGAAGACCTCGAACCCGAGTCCGATGTCGAGGACGAGGCGTGGATGATGCTGGAGACGAGGTGAGACGAGGATGAGCCCGAGCGATCCGGCGAGGCCTGTCGCGGCGAAGATCCAGTTTGGGGAAGGCCACCCCCCACTTCCGGGAAACTCCGACGCCGAAAAGCCAGGTCCGAGGACCACATTGGCGGCGAGGATGATGGCCCACACCGTCCCCATTGCCATACCGACGATTCGGACTCTGGCCGCGGAGCTGGCGATGAGGTCACTGGGGAGGGAGCCGCTGGATCCAGCCGTCCCCTGGGATTCAGATCGAAATCGAGTCTGGAGTAACTGGTTGCTCACGGCTGACCGCGCATCACTCGATAGTCGCCCGGTCTCGGCCCGGGGTGAGCGGACCATCCTTCTTCGAGAGCAATGGTCCAACCCTCACCGGTGATTGTGTTCCCGGTGACGGTGGTGGGTGCGGGCACGGTCAGCGTCTGCCCATCCTGTGACACGAGTACCCCGGTATCGGTTTCGAAACTGCCCCATTCGCCAGAGACGCGATAGGTGAAGAACACGGTGCCGTGACCCGGGATGGGAGTGGCCCCGGTCGTCACCAGCGTGGCACCACGGCCCCGTGGCAGGACCAGGACAGGGCCTTCGACGAATCGTCGTCTCAGCTCGGCGACCCGAATCAACCTGAGTTGTTCGCGCTCTTCCTCGGTGGCTCGTAACTCGACCGCCCCATACCTGGCCGCTGCGGCCATGACGTCGCCTGCGGGTTGCAGGCCGGTGGCCGTCATGAGGATGTCGCCGAGGTCGCTTTCGGCCGTGACCCGGCGGGTCCAACCGGGCGCCAAGTCGTCCAACAGGAGGCCGTACGCCACACCGGAGGGGTAGGCAAAGGTGCGGACGAAGGTCTGCTGCTCACTGGCATCGGCCAATTGGGCGAGTGCGCTCGCGACGGCCTCATCGTGCGAAGACACCGCGACCGACGTTCCGGTGTACTGGGCGAGCCCCTCCCGAATCTCATCCACACGTTCGTTTGGACTGGTCGTCGGGAAGGTGTCGCGCCTGGTCGCCCGGAAGGCGAGGGCATCTCGCAGTGCGGCCGCTCGCTCCGATCCTGAGTGTCGGAGTGAAGCCGCCAAGGCCCTCCATTCCAGCTGGAGCCAATACCGTCCTTCGAGCGTATCCAGATGGTCGTTCGAACCGCCCAACACCATCAAGCCCAACTGGTCTTGGACTCGGTGGAAGAGTTCATGGATCATCAGCCGACCACGCTTGTGGGGGTCGTCAGCCGGGACGAGTTGCCAGATGTAGGTGGCCCAGCGAACGCCACCCCATTCGACGGCCGTGTTGGCAAACCCCAAGGTCCGGGGGCGCGGCCCATCCGGTGTCCGGCGATTGGCAGCGATCGTTCCGGTAGCGGCATCGGCAAACACCATCGGGCCGCACAGGGACACCCCCCACAGATGTCCCCCCTCCCGCTCGCAGAGCGTCGCTGCCTCACGGAAATAGGTATGGGCGAGGGTGGAGTCGACCTGTCCAACGATTGGAGCAACCAGGCCCATCGAGAAGTTGAGAAGGACCGCCAGAGAGAGGCTTCGGGCGACCGCTCTGTTCATCGAGGTCCCCCTCTTAGGGCAGTGTCGGCATCAGGGTCGATTGCACGGCGATCGCAATGGAATCCGCCCGGAGCGCCGAGGCCGTATCCCCAACTTCCCGGAACGCCGCACCCATCCCACCGTAGATGATAGCGTACAGTTGGAGGATGGATGAGGAGGGGGCATCCACCCACCCTCGTGGCCGGACGCGTGCTGGGCTCTGCCAACGGTACGCGTTCCATAGCAGTTCCCGCGACCGCTCGAGGTCCACGTATCCCATTCCTCGTGTGAACACGATGGGTCCGTCGGCCTCGATGGGCGTGGGCGAGACGCGGCGCACCAGCCCTTCGGAGACGAGGTACGGTGTGAGCCCCAGCGACTGATCGGGCATGCCACCTGCGCTCCAGGAGAAGTAGATCGGCCGTTTGCCGAGGTTGTCGCGAATCAGGAAGATGGTGGCGAGCGTACTGCGGTCGAGGTACTGATCACCGAGCTGCAGTTCGATATTACCGATCCGGATGAACCGCTGTTCCGGCATCGGCATCAACTCGGGAAGGGCCATCAGCTCGTCCTCGGTCATGCTCAGGGCAGGGTAGTCGGGCCTGACTGCAGGAGCAGCGGCACTGGCGGAGCTGTCGCCAAGCGGCACCGTGGGCGGAATGTCCGTTTCCTGTTGCCAGAGTGGAATGGCTGCTGTTGGATCGAACTCATCGACTTCACGCCGCCGCACTTGTTTCAGATGCCACTCCGTGTTCAGCAGCGAGAGGTTGGCGAGCGTGACATCCCGCCGGACGCCCTCGACTTCCTGAGCGAACCAGAGCGGAAAGGTGTCATTGTCACCCGCGGTGATCAGAATGGAGTATGGCTCCACGGACTGCAGCAGATCGACCGCGAAATCACGCGGGGTGGTCTCGTGTGCGCGGGAGGCGGTGAGACGGTTGCCGACCAGGGGGATGAGGGCGATGACGAGGATGGGCCACCCGGGACCCCAACCCACCGGTTTGCGGGCGGCCTCTCCGGGCTGACTTCCTGCGGTCCTCTCGGACCGAGCAGCATCTGCCAGGTACTGGAGGACCGTCCCGAAACCGACGGCGATCAAGGTTCCGAAGTAGGCGAAGGAGCAGACGAAGAAGTAATCACGTTCCCGGACCTCCCGTGCCAGGTCCTGCCGCTCGGGATGCATCGAGAATCCGTACTTGAAGTTGAGATAGAAGATCAAAGCGACGGTGAGCGCCACGAGCATCGTGACCGCGGCAATGCCGGCGCGACGGTCACGGGAGATGAGTTTGCCCAGTCCGAGGAGTCCGAGTCCCGAGAACACGATCGTGGTGGGGACCCTGGCCCAGGTCCAGTCCCGGGCAAACTGCCAATTCCAGTACTGCAGGTAATTCCCGAACTGAGAGAAGATGTCGGCTTGACGGTCGAGCACCGAGGGCTTCCCGTATTGCACGCGATTGAGCACATCGAGAAGCGCCTGCCACGTGGTTGGTTCTCCCTCGTTGATAGCCGGGAATTGGGCAGCCCGCATCGGGAGGAAGATGTAGTTGAGCGAGATCCCCACGACGACCGCGAGAATGCCGGTGTACAGCATTGGGTTCCGGCCGTCCTTCACGAGCGCGTAGATCAACAGCCCCGCCGTAATCACTCCCACCGTCACTCCGGTCGTGGTCCCATTGACCATTTCGGCCCAGGTGCCGGATACCGCGATCACTACCATCCAGCCGAGCATCAGGACCCATGGTCGGAGTGCTTCACGCGTGTCGGTCCACAGGACATACACGCCCACGGCCGGCGCGGCCAGCATTCCCATCATGTGGTTGGTCGAGGAGAGGGTGAGGAGATATGCGATCAGGATGAGCCATCGGTCGCGATGGGTTCCCGGCGTATCGTCACCCCAGTGGACCGCCACCCACATCACCATGGCCATCGAGAGAATCGAAACCGTGTAGACCTTCTCGTTGACCGTCGACTGGTTCCATACCGTCCACATCGTGGCCCCCACGAGGACGCCGGCGAATGCAGACGCCAGGCGGGCCGGGCGGAACGACACGACGGGTTGCAGCCAACGTTCGGCGACGAGGAACCAGAACCCGGCCGCCGCTGCGCTGGTCACCGCCGCGAAGAGATTGATCCGGGCGGCGTACTCCCCCATGACCGGCAGCAGACCCCACGTGTGGGCCATGATGACGAAGAGAGGATTGCCGGGAGGGTGGGGGATACCCAGTACCTTCGCCGCGGCGATGTATTCGGCGGTATCCCAGAACGCGATCGTGGGACCAAGCGTGACGAAATAGATCGCCAGCACGAGAGCTGCTGTCGCGACGGCCCACGCATAGGGCGGACGCGGTCGGGCGAGAGGTTCTGTCATCCGGGAAATCTAATGTCGGAACACCCGCCGGCCGGTCAGGACCATCGCCATTCCGTGACGCTCCGCCGCGGCGATGACCTCGTCATCACGGATGGAACCACCCGGTTGAATCACGGCGGTGATGCCCGCGGCAGCGGCGTCTTCGAGGCCGTCAGCGAAAGGGAAGAACGCATCGGACGCCATGACGCTCCCCACGGGATCGTGGCCTTGTTGCCGTGCTTTATGAACGGCGAGGAAAGCGGCGTCCACGCGACTCATCTGACCCGCGCCGATCCCTATGGCCGCTTCGTTGCGCGCGAGGAGAATGGCATTCGACTTCACCGATGCCACCGCGGCCCAGGCGAACCGAAGGTCTTCCCACTCGGCAGCACTCGGCTGTCTGAGGGTAGCCACTCGCCATCCCTCTTCCGAGGAGCCGAGGATAAACCGATCCTGAAAGAGGAATCCGCCACGCACCCGCTTGACATCCCATGCGGGACCTCCGGTGCAGACCGGGAACTCCACGACGCGGAGGTTCTTCTTGGCCCGGAAGACCTCCAGGGCATCGGCGTGGATCGTGGGGGCAACCACGACTTCCACGAAGAGGTCGGCGAGCGACTCCGCAAAAGCCCGGTCCACGACCGTATTCAAGGCAATGACGGAGCCGAAGGCAGAGACGGGGTCGGTGGCGCGCGCCTTCTCGAGCGCTTCGAGAGCCGAGCGTCCCACCGCGATCCCGCAGGGAGTCGTATGTTTGATGACGGCGCACGCCGGTCGATTCGTCCACATGCTGACGGCGCTCATCGCGGCATCGATATCGAGAAGGTTGTTGTAGGAGAGCTCCTTCCCCTGAATCTTTCTGAGATTCCGGATTCCGCGCGGTTCTTCGGTGGCATAGAGCGCCGCGCGTTGATCGGGATTCTCGCCGTACCGGAGCGGCATGAGTCGCTCGAGCGAAAGAGTCATCCGACCCGGAAGTCCCTCGGCGGGCTCCGTGAGGAAGACCGAGATGGCCGCGTCGTAGTCGGCAAGATGCGTAAAGACTTTCGCCGCGAGTTCCCTTCTGCACTCGGGCGTCACCCCATCGGCTCGTATCATGGACAGGATCGGATCGTAGTCCTTGGGATCGACGATCGGCAACACGTGGGCATAGTTCTTGGCCGCGGCGCGCAGCATGGAGGGCCCTCCCACATCGATATTCTCGATCGCATCGTCGAGGGTCACCGCGGGATCGGCAATGGTGGCTTGGAAGGGGTAGAGATTCACGGCAACGAGGTCGAACGGGAGGATCCCGTGCGCCTCCAAAGCCTCGAGATGCGTCGGCGTATCATGTCGGGCGAGGAGGCCGGCGTGGATCTTTGGATGGAGTGTCTTGACGCGTCCATCGAGGATCTCCGGAAAACCCGTGACCTCGTCGACTCCCGTCACATGGAGTCCCGCCTTCCGAATCGCGGTAGCCGTCCCCCCGGTCGAGACCAACTCCCAGCCGAGCTCGGCGAGGCCCCGGGCAAAGGCAACGATCCCGCGCTTGTCGCTCACGGAAATCAGGGCGCGGGGCATGGTCGTTCCTTTCTCACGGACCGTTCTCCATAAACTCGAAGGGGACTGGATGGCCCTCCCGGGCCGCATGGAGCACCGCTTGGGGAAGTAACCGATGCTCGACTCCAAGCACTCGCTTCGCCAACGACTCGGGGGTGTCGTCGGTCAACACGGGTACCGTGGCCTGGCCCAGCGTCGAGCCCTGGTCGTAGTCCTCGGTGACGAGGTGGACCGTGGCCCCGCTGATCGTGTCCCTCGCATCGAGGACGGCCCGGTGCACCCGATCCCCGTACATCCCTCGGCCGCCATGCTTGGGCAAGAGTGCCGGGTGGATATTGATGATCCGGCCGCGGTACGCCTCGACCACCTCGGGCGGGACCAGTTTTAGATACCCGGCAAGCACCACGAGGTCGATCTTGAACGCTCCGAGGGTCGCAAGCCATGCCTTAAGGTCGTTCGATTCCGCAATCACCACGGTGGGCACAAGGTGACTCCTTGCGATGCCGAGCGCACCGACGCCCGCACTATGGCCGATCACAACCGCGACCTGGGCAGTTGGGTGACCCTCCAACGCGTTCAGCAGGGACTTGAGATTGCTGCCACGCCCTGAGGCGACCACGGCGATCCGATACGGCACAAAGGCAAACGTAATCGCGCGTGGCGCATGAACCTAGGTGGTGAGCACCAAGTCTACGGCTTCAGCAAACCCATCCACGACATGATGACCCTCAGGGGGCAGGCCCGCCTCCTCTGCGTGTCCATGCCCAGTCCGAACGAGCACCCCCATCCCACCAAATCGCGTTGCAGGCACGAGGTCGGTCGCACGGTCCCCGATCCAGACACATCGCGGTAGATCGAGCCCGAACCGATTTGCGGCATCGCGGTAATGAGCGGTACCTGGCTTCCGGCAGTCGCACGGCCCCGTCACCGATTCGTGGTGAGGACACACATACGTCGCATCGAGCCGTGCACCTTCGAACGCCAGGAGTTCATCAATGCGTCGTTCGACTGCATCGTACTCCATCCGACTGAGCAGATTCCGGGCGATCCCCGATTGGTTCGTCACCACGATGACCCGCCATCCCGCAAGCCCCAATCGGCGAACACCCGCTCCGACACCGGAGAAGAGCGCGACGTGTGCTGGATCACGGAGAAACCCGGTGTCTTCCACGAGCGTTCCATCCCGATCGGCAAAGACTGCTCTGGCACTCACGACACCTTGACCGATTCGAGGGCGGCGAGGAGAGGAGCCTCCTCATGTGCTTGAATCGTGCGGGGGTCGAGGACCACTCTGCCGTCGGCAATGCGCGCGGCGACCGAGGGATTCCCGGATCGGAGTGCCTCTGCCAGTGCATCCGCCCCGCGTGCTCCTGGATCCAGAGAAACGAGCGTGGTTGGTAGGGATGTGTCGGGAAACGCTCCTCCCCCAACTGCTGAGACTCCGGACACCGTTTGCGCGTGGTACGTCTTGGGACACCGATCGCTCAACACACGAGCACGATTGCAGAGATCCTCGGGAGAAGCAGTCAGCATTGCCAGGACGGGTATCTCCCGCCGGGCCTGTTCGTCGTCGTGATAGAGCGAGAGCGTGGCCTCGAGTGCCGCGAGGGTGAACTTGTCCGCGCGCATGGCCCGTGCGAATGGATTGGCCCGACACCGACTCACGATGGAATCCATCCCCACGAGGCAGCCCGCTTGAGGCCCCCCGAGCAGCTTGTCCCCCGAGAATACGATGGCATCGGCACCTGTGGCGACGCCGTCTCCCACACGCGGTTCCCCGCTCAGGTTCCATGGAGTGAGGTCGGCGAGAAGACCGCTGCCGAGATCGTAGATGAACGGGACGCCATGGTCGTGTGCAACCGTGGCAATGTCGGTCGGCGGAGGCGTGGTGACGAAACCGCGTTGTTCGAAATTCGAACGATGCACCGTGAGGACGGCGCCAGTACGTTCGCTGAGGGCCTTTCGGTAGTCGTCCAGATGGGTGCGGTTGGTCGTGCCGACCTCCCGGAGGATCGCACCACTCTTTTCGAGAATGTCGGGGATACGAAAAGCGCCGCCGATCTCGATCAACTCGCCCCGGGAAATGAGAACCTCTTTTCCAGCACAGAGGGCATTGAGCACGAGCACGAGTGCCCCAGCCGCGTTGTTGACCACGAGCGCGGCCTCCGCCCCGGTCAACTGCGCGAGGAGCGGTCCACAGTGCACGGTACGGTGTCCCCGCTTTCCCGAGGCGAGGTCATACTCGAGGGTGCTGTAGCCTTCTGCCACCGACCGCATACGATCGATCGCCACCCGGGCGAGTGGGGCCCGACCGAGATTGGTGTGGAGTACGATCCCGGTGGCGTTGATGACGGGACGGAGCGAAGGAAGGAGGAGGCCGTCGAGGCGTTCGCCGATCGCACGAGCCCAGTTCTCGGGGAGAACCCCACTCGCTCTTGCCGCGGCCAGGGTCTCCCGAACCGCCGAGACGACTAAGGCGCGCGGCGCCCCCGTTGCCATGTCCCGGACCTCGTGGAGGTCGAGGAGTCTGTCAACCGAGGGAAGGGATCGGCGCGCGTCGGTCATCGCTCTCGGGTTTGTGGACGAACGGTTCCTGCTGGTGTGGCGCCGGCAGCGGCGTCGGGGCGGGGAGCCCGGCAGGCATGGCCCTCCCGGTCGTATCCACCCGCGCGGTATCCGGCGTGACGGAGGTTGTGTCCGCGCCTGCGGTATCGGGTGTCGCCCGTGCTGGAGCCTGCGCCGGGACGGAGTCGGTCCGGACCACCAGAAACACTTCCCCAGGCACACCGCTGAGCGTACGTGCCCCTCGGACTTCGACGTAGTACCTGCCACCTGGAGCCAAGGCTTCCGCCACCCTGATATAGAGCTGCGTGAAGAGCGCTGGTCTGGTGTCGAGAGGTCCCATGTCGGCCCGAGCCGAATCACTCGCCGCCGTGTCCCGGGTCGCGGAGTCAGGGCGGGGAGGAGCGACCGGGGTCGAGTCGGGCACTGCGGGGGTCGCGGTGCTATCGATCGCTGTACTGTCGGCGGTGGAATCTCCCCTCACTCGGAAGACGCTGTCGAATGCCGTCTTGGGGAGGATGGCGACGACCGGCACCGGCACCGAGTCCGGCAGGGCGAGCACACGCACCGAGTCGGGATCGAGTCGCTGATAGGGATCGACGGATTGTGCAAAAGTCACCGTGATGGTGATGGTGTCCGGGGCGCTGATGGAACTCAACCGGGGAGGCACGCTGTCGTGCCGGAAGGCCCACAATTCCCCCACGCTATCGCGGCCCGCGACGATGCGCACCGAATCGAAGTCCTCTCGACCATCTCTCCGGAAATTGGTGTTCTGGTCGATCACGCCGAACACGAGGTATTCACCCGTGGTCAAGGGCCCCAACCTGAATCGCCCCGTCGAGTCGGTTACGGTCCGATACGCGAGGCTATCGGGCATCAGGATCGCCTCGATGAGGCCGGCGCGTACGGGTTGCCGGTTGGCCCAATTCACCACGCGACCGTAGAGCGAATCGGCAGGGATCTCGTTGCCGGTCGTGAAGGTGGTGACCACGCCTTCTTTCATGGTGTTGGTGCGGAGATCCTGGACACCGGCGAGGAGTTCCACGCGATAGACCGTATTGGGTCTCCACCCTTCCTTCGGTTTGACGGTGATCCGGTTCCGCCGCCACCGCACCGCGGGGACCTCATCACTCGGGGAGAGCAGGACGAGCTTCTCGAGCGTGCCAGAGCCGAGACCAAAATTGGGCTGGGCTCCCTCGCTGATCACCTCATCGAAGTTGAAGGAGACCTCGTCGTCGAATCCCGGTAGACTGAGAACGGAGTCCGGCGTGACACTGATGATGACGGGAGCCACCCGATCGTCAGGGCCACCAGGAGGGGGCTCGATGTGGGCACAGGCAAGTGTCGCGAAGCAGAGACCGAGCAGCAGCCTCATGTCCCGCAGCCCAACTGGTCTCTCTTGTGGCGGAGGACTTCGATCTGCCCTCGCCACGATTCCAGTTTCTGACGTTCGCGCTCGACCACTTCTGCCGGCGCACGCGTAATGAACTGCTGGTTGGCCAGTTTGGCCTCCTGTCCCGATACCTGAACCGCCAATCGGTCCAGTTCCGCGCCGAGGCGGCCACACTCCCGATCGATATCGATCAGATCCCCGAGGGGGACGGCCACGGTGGTGCCATCCTGCAGGATGAGGGATCCACTCCCCCGGTGGTCGGTGTCGTCGTCAGTCTCGAGATCGGAGGCCTTGGCGAGGCGGCGAATGGTGGCACCCTCGCCCTCGAGAGCTCTGCGTGAGGCTCCCGAACCATGGGTAATCCTGACTCGCACCATCTGACCCGGTTGCACACCGTACTCGGCCCGGATCGATCGAATGGCGCTGACGATGGCTTGGACAGCCGCGAAGTCCTCGAGCGCCGTCGGTTCACGCCGGATCTCTTCTACGGTCGGCCATGATGCCAGCGAGATCGTCGCGTCCGCGGGGGAACCCGGCAGGCGCTTCCACAGGGTCTCGGTGATGAAGGGCATGATGGGATGCAGTAGGCGAAGGGCGACTTCGAACACGGAGGCGAGCACGGCCCGGGCCACATCACCTCCAGGCTCATCCCCGTAGAGTCGTGGCTTGGTCTGCTCGATGTACCAGTCGGCGAGATCGTCCCAGAGGAACTGGTAGATGGCTGCCACGGCATCGTTCAGTCGAAACCGTTCGTAGGCCTTGGTGGCATCTGCCACGGTGTCGTGACAGCGAGCAAGGATCCATCGATCGGCCAAGGAGAGGTCGTCACGGAGGTCGGTAACCGATGGCACCGGCCCATCGAGGTTGCCGAGGATGAACCGACCCGCGTTCCACAGCTTGTTGCTGAAGTTTCGGCCGGAGGCAAACGAGGCCTCGAGGTCATCCGGGTCGAGGATGACGTCCGTTCCTACAGCGGCACCGGCGAGCATGGTGTAACGCAGCGCATCCGCGCCATAGCGTTCGATGACCACGAGCGGATCGATACCGTTGCCGAGCGACTTCGACATCTTACGATGCTGTGTGTCGCGGACGGTGCCGTGCAGGTAGACGGTGTGGAATGGGATGTCCCCTCGGAATTCGAGCCCCATCATCACCATGCGCGCGACCCAGAAGAAGAGTATCTCCGGCGCGGTGACCAGGAGGTCGCCCGGGTAGAACGCCTCGAGGTCCTCACTCTCATCGGGCCATCCGAGAGAACTGAAGGGCACGAGTTGGGAGGAGAACCAGGTGTCCAGGACATCCTCGTCTTGTCGGACCGCACCACCACACTCGGGGCAGGTGGACAGGTCTTCCCGGCTCGCACTCGTCACACCGCAGCCAGGCGCCTCGCAGTACCAGACCGGGATGCGGTGACCCCACCAGATCTGACGCGAGATGCACCAGTCCCGGATGTTGGTCATCCACTGCGCGTATTCCTCGCCACGTCTCTCGGGGATGAATCGAAGCCGTCCCGAGCGATAGGCCTCCAGGGCGGGAGCGGCGAGAGGCGCCATTCGCACGAACCACTGTTCCGACAGACGAGGCTCGACCACCGTGTGGCAGCGATAACATTGCCCCACGGAATGCACGTGCGCCTCGATGCCATCGAGGAGGCCACTTTCTTCCAAGGCCGTGACGACTCGCTTTCGTGCCACGAACCTGTCGAGCCCCTGGAACGATTGGGGAGCGGTGTCGGCCATGTGCGCGTCGTCGGTCATGACATCGATCGCGGGCAGGCCGTGACGACTCGCGATCTCGAAGTCGAGTGGGTCGTGAGCGGGCGTGAGTTTGACGGCGCCGGTGCCGAAGTCCATCTCGACCGCCGGGTCGGCGATGACCGGAATCCGCCGGTCGGTGAGGGGGAGGATGACCTCGCTCCCGATCAGGTCACGATACCGGGGATCGTCGGGGTGGACAGCCACGGCAGTGTCACCGAGCATCGTTTCCGGTCGTGTGGTGGCCACCACGATGTGTCCGCCTGAGGCCAAGGGGTATCGCAGACGCCAGAGCGAGCCTTGGGTTTCTGTCTTTTCGGCTTCTTCGTTCGAAAGGGCGGTGAGGCACCGCGGGCACCAATTGATGATGTACTTGCCGCGGTAGATCAGGTCCTTTTCGTAGAGCCGAACGAAAACCTCACGGACCGCCCGAGATAGCCCTTCGTCGAGCGTGAAGTAGGTCCGGGACCAGTCGCAGGAGGAGCCGAGCCCCTTGATCTGCTCCAGGATCGTGCCGCCCGTGGCGCGAACGTGATCCCAGACTCGCTGCACGAAACGGTCACGACCGAGGTCGAAGCGGGTAGAGCCTTCTTCCCGTAGCATCCGTTCGACCACGTTCTGGGTCGCGATCCCCGCATGGTCCGTTCCCGGGAGCCAGAGGGTCGCCTTGCCTCGCATGCGCTCGAAGCGAATCAGGGCGTCTTGTATCGTCTGGTTGAGTCCGTGCCCCATGTGCAGTCGATCGGTCACGTTGGGTGGGGGCAGCATGATCACATAACTCGGGTGCTCTCCGTCGGGACGAGGGCGCCAGCTATCGAGCTCGGACCACCAGCGATAGAGGTCGCTCTCGATGGCCGCGGGATCGTACTGTGGTGAGAGAGGCTCGTTCATGCCGTGGTGGGGTGCTCGGCGGTTGTCACGAGATCGTCTTCTCCACGGACGCGGATGCGGTTGGTGATCTCGATCGCTGGGGCTGTCAGAGTGGCGAGTTTCAAGGCTCGGCTCCCGCTGCTGCGGTTGTCGACCCATCCATGGAGCTCCACCAGGTTCCGCCGGACCAGAACGACCCGAAGGTCCGAGTGAGCGGGATCCTCCGTCAGCACCTCCATGATCCGCGCCGCCGCTCGGCGCCCGGTCGTCGGCTCGGGCTCTTTGCCAAGGCGTCGCACGGTGCCTTTCAGTCGTTCGCCCGGGAGATTCCCGACGACGGCGGCGACTGCCATGCCGCCGAGGAATCCCATCCCGAACGCCAGAGCGGCCGACAGGAGGTCGGTTGTGACCGTCGACGAGCGTCGTACAGAAAGCCGTGGCATCGAGTTAACTTAATGAACGCAGGGAGCCACGGGCAGACCTGCATCAACCGTCAACCACCTGGTTCCCTTCGAGATGAGGCTGATGCCCGAGACTCACTCCCCGACCGGATTTTCCATGACCCGCTGGGGCGTCATCGCGCTCGTGATCCTGGCGGGCCTGGTGCTCTACTTCGTCTTGGACCCCTCTACGGCACCCTTGGCGGGTTCCCTCTCCGCGCCATGACCACGATTCAACTGACACTCCCCGATGGGAGTGTGCGCGAGGTCGAGTCCGGGACCACCGGATCGGAGCTGGCCGCCCTGATTGGCCCCGGGTTGGCCAAGGCCGCTCTCGCAACCGTGGTCGACGGCACTCTCCGTGACCTCGCCAGTCCCATTTCAGAGGCCGCTCAGGTCGCGATCGTCACCGACCGGAGTCCGGAAGCGCTGCCGTTGCTCCGGCACTCGGCGGCCCACGTGCTGGCCACCGCCGTCCGGGAGCTGTTTCCGACGGCGGCCATCGGGTTCGGTCCAGCCATCGAGGATGGCTTCTACTACGACTTTGACGTTCCCCGGCCGTTCACTCCGGAAGACCTCGAGGCGATCGAAACCAAGATGCGCGAGGTCGTCGAGAGGGACTATGCGTTTGTGCGTGAGGAGGTCGAGCGGACCGAGGCGAACACTCGGTTCGCCGACGACCCGCTCAAGCTCGAACGAATCGAGGAGCTCGGGTCCGATGAGGTGATTTCGATCTACACCGACGGTCCGTTCGTCGATCTCTGTCGGGGGCCGCATGTTCCGACGACCGGGCGATTGAAGCACTTCAAACTCCTCAACACCGCGGGAGCCTATTGGCGGGGCGATGAGCGTCGCCAGATGCTGCAGCGGATCTATGGGACCGCCTGGTTCCGAAAAGAGGATCTCGACGGGTACCTGCATCGACTCGAGGAGGCACGCAAGCGCGATCACCGCGTGCTCGGCCGTGACCTCGATCTCTTCTCGATCCAGCAGGACGTCGTCGGCCCCGGTCTCGTGTTCTGGCACCCCAAGGGGGCCATGATCAAGTGGTTGTTGAGCCGGGCCGTCGAAGACGACAATCTCGCGAGCGGGTACGACCTGGTGTATACCCCGAACGTGACCCGGGAGGAACTCTTCCGGATCTCGGGCCACATCCCCCTGTACGAGGAGAACCAGTACCCGGTGATGGGGGCGGGAGCAGGGGAGGGTGATGAGGTGCGGCATCGCGTCAAGCCGATGAATTGCCCGATGCACACCCTGGTCTACAAGCATCATCATCGCAGCTACCGGGATCTGCCCGTTCGTCTCTCCGAGGTTGCCAACGTCTACCGGAACGAGAAATCCGGAACCCTCCATGGCCTGATGAGGGTTCGTGGCTTGTGTATGGACGACGCGCACATCTTCTGCACCCCGGAGCAGGCGGAGGACGAGATCTTCCTTTGTCTCGATCAGGTCGAACGACTCGTTCGCGAGCCGTTCGGATTCGAACTGGACTTCGAAGTCTCAACCCGTCCGGAAGAACGTCTGGGAGACGACGAGGCCTGGGAGATGGCGGAGGGCATCCTCCGGCGAGCGCTCGAACGGAAGGAGATCCCGTTCCGAGTCGACGAGGGAGGTGGAGCGTTTTACGGACCCAAGATCGACATCAAGTTCAAAGATGCCATCGGGCGTTTCTGGCAAGGACCGACGATCCAGCTCGATTTCCAGCTTCCCGAACGATTCGACCTCGAGTACACCGGTCCGGACAATGCGCCTCACCGGCCGGTGATGATTCATCGGGCGATCTACGGGACGTTGGAACGGTTCATCGGCCTCCTGATCGAGCACTTCGCCGGTGCCTTCCCCGTCTGGTTGGCCCCCGAGCAGGTTCGGGTCCTTCCGATCTCGGACGAACAAGCGGAGGCCGCACGGGACATCGCGCAACGGATGAAGGCCGCCGGTATCCGTGCGGTCCTCGACGCCGGTCACGAGACACTGAACTATCGCATTCGTGAGGCCGAGACCCAGAAGGTTCCCTATATGGCGGTCGTTGGGCGGCGGGAAGTCGAAGGTGGTACGCTCGCCGTTCGCGAACGAGGAGCGGGATCCAAGCAAACCGTGATGTTATTGGACGATTTCGTGAGCAAGGTCCTCGAGGAAACCCGCAGCCGGAGACTCGGCGACTAACGAGCCTTCGTGGCTATTATTCACGCGACTTGATTGAGGTGGTTCTCGTGTCTGACACAACGACTCCTGTCATTCTCTCCGCCTGCCGCACCCCGGTCGGGAAGTACCTCGGGGGACTGTCCTCCTTCGCCGCCCCGCAACTCGGGGCCTTGGTCATTCGGGAAGCGGTATCCCGTGCGGCGATCGACATGTCGACCATCGACGAAGTGATCATGGGTCACGTCCTGCAGGGAGGGGCGGGGCAGGCCACTGGCCGGCAGGCCGCGATCCATGCCGGTTTACCGGGGGTGATCCCGGCACTGACCGTGAACAAAGTGTGTGGTTCCGGGCTCAAGGCAGTGATGTTGGCCTCCCAGGCGATCCGGGCCGGGGATGCGGAGTGTGTCGTGGCCGGGGGTATGGAAGTGATGTCGGCATCACCGCATTACCTCTACAATTATCGCAACGGCATCAAGGCTGGGAACCAAACCTTGGTGGACGGGATGATCCACGATGGCCTGTGGGATTCATTCGGCAGCGTCCACATGGGTTCTTATGCCGAGTACACGGCATCGAAGTCCGAGATTACCCGCGAGGAACAGGATGAGTACGCCTTCCACAGTCACCGGAAGGCGATCGAAGCCATGGAAGCGGGTCGTTTCGATGCTGAACTCGTACCCGTGGAGGTCACCTCCCGGAAGGGTTCAACCATGGTGTCCGCCGACGAGAGTCCGCGAAAGGACACCTCCGTCGAGGCGTTGGCGAAACTCAGGCCTGCCTTCCAGAAGGACGGCTCGGTGGGGCGAGCGCGCTGGTGGTCACCTCACTCGCGTTTGCCAAAGCACAGGGCCTCGACCCAATGGCGCGCGTCACTGGGTATGCGACGGGTGGCGGTGAGCCGAAGGATCTGTTTTACGCGCCGATTCTCGCCGTCCAGAACCTGATGGCGAAGACCGGGGTTTCCATCTCGGACTACGAGTTGATCGAAGCGAACGAAGCCTTCGCGGTCCAGGCGATCGCGGATGGGCGCGGTTTGGGGTGGGATTGGGACCGGGTCAACGTGAACGGTGGGGCCATTGCCATCGGACATCCGATCGGAGCGAGCGGCGCCAGAGTCCTCACGACGTTACTCTATGCCATGCGCGACCGGGGTGCGTCGACCGGACTCGCGACTCTCTGTCTCGGCGGTGGGAACGCCGTCGCTCTTTCTGTGGAGGCGATGTGATTCAACCGAGTCCTTCCAACGCCGCGGTTGCGCGCGGTGAGGCCGTTGGTACCGAATCCACCACCAGGTATCGTGCGCTGTCCATCGCGGCGGCCGTGATCGCCATGGCACTGTCGGCGCAAGTCGCGATTCCCGTGTCTCTGGGCCCGGTGCCGATGACGCTCCAACCGATGGTGGTTCTCCTCATCGGAGGCATCCTCGGGCCAAGGCTCGGTGCGGGGGCGCTGGCACTGTACCTCGTGGCCGGCCTCTCAGGGCTCCCCGTGTTCGCAGCCGGCGGTGCCGGATTTGGCCGACTGCTCGGGCCTACCGGAGGTTACTTGCTGGCATTCCCCTTTGCGGCCGCGGTGACCGGCACCCTGGTCGTTGACCGTGGAGGAGTCCTCCGGAGTTGGTTCGCGGCCTTCGCGGGGATGGTGGTGATCCATCTTGGCGGAGTGGCTCATCTCGCCCTGCTCGGCGGCAATCCGGAGTTGGCCCTGCAGTGGGGGTCTCTGCCGTTCGTGACGGCGGACTTCGGAAAGATCGGCATCGCCTCTCTCATCATCAGTTGGGCCAGACGGCGTCGCCCCACGGGCCGTTGACCACCGAGCGAGATCGGGTCGGCGGGAGGGCACTCGCCGTCGGACTCTCTCTCGCATTCCTCCTCACCGGGTTCATCCTCGCGATCTTCCTGTACGGGATGCTTGCGAGGGTCCTCTTCCAAGGTGGTGCCCCCGGGACAGTCACGGCCACGACGCTACAGTCGGTCTGTGTCATCACGAGTTTTGGGTTGATGACTTGGGCGATCGGCATGCGGGCAGCCGGCCTCAACGCCGTGGCCCTGCGATGGAGGCCCGGGGGTCGACGTGGGATGGCAGGCGGGCTGCTGATCGGAGGGGCCGCCGCGCTGGCCGTCTTGGTCCTGGCCGTTCCGCTCGGCGATGCGGCGTGGGGACCCGATGGTGAACCAGCCACCGCTTGGCTCAGCAATCTGGTTCTGCTGATCGGTGTGCTGCTCCCGGCGGCATTCGCCGAGGAGTTGATCTTCCGGGGTGTCCCGATGGTGCTGCTCTCGCGAGCCTTCGGACGAGCCGCTGCTATCGTTGGACTCGCGTGTGTCTTTGCTCTGGCTCACCTCTTGAATCCAGGCATCACCAGCCTGGGAGTCGGCAATATCGCCCTCGCCGGAGTGTTTCTCGGAGTGGCATTTTATCTTCCCGGCGGTCTGTGGGCGGCGACAGGTGTTCACCTGGGGTGGAACGCGACGCTCGCCGCTTTCGCCGCGCCGGTGAGCGGTCTCGCACTTCCCGTCCCGGGTCTCGACTACACGCCGGGGGGCCCTGCCTGGCTCACCGGCGGGTCGTTCGGTCCAGAGGGAGGGCTCTTGGCAACGATCGTCCTCGGGGTCTCAACCCTGCTCGTCGCACGGCGCATCGGTAAGGAGACGTTGGCATGAAACAGGTTGCCGTGATTGGCGCAGGAACGATGGGGAATGGCATCGCCCATGTGTTCGCCCAACATGAATGGTCCGTCGCACTGATCGATGTGCAGGCCGCCGCCCTGGAAAGAGGGCTCGGGGTCATCCGGAAGAATCTCGAGCGGCAGGTGAAGAAGGGCACTATCGCCCCCGACGTTCCGGATCAGGTGCTTGCGCGAATCACGACCGAAACGGACCTCGAAACGGCCCGCACGGCAGAATTCGTGGTGGAAGCGGCCACCGAGAACCCCACGCTCAAGCGGCAGATCTTCGAGACGCTCGATGTGGTCTGTGGTGACGAGGTCATTCTTGCCAGCAACACCAGTTCGATTTCCATTACCGAGATCGCGGCCTGCACCAATCGGCCCGCTCAGGTCATCGGGATGCACTTCATGAATCCCGTCCCCGTCATGCAACTGGTCGAAGTGATCCGAGGTCATGAGACGAGTGACGAGACCACACGAGCGGTGCTCGATCTTGCCGTTGCGCTCGGCAAGACCCCGGTCGAGGTCAACGATTATCCGGGTTTCGTCGCCAACCGGGTGCTGCTCCCGATGATCAACGAGGCGGTGTACTGTGTGATGGAAGGGGTGGCAACTCCCGAGGCCGTGGACACGGTGATGAAGCTCGGAATGAACCACCCCATGGGACCCCTGGCCCTGGCCGACCTGATCGGACTCGATGTGTGTCTGGCCATTCTCGAGGTCATGCACGCTGGGCTCGGCGATCCCAAGTACCGGCCATGCCCACTGCTCCGGCGGATGGTTGCGGCGGGGCATTTGGGCCGGAAGTCTGGGCGCGGTTTCTACTCTTACACGACCTGAGGGTCGGCGGACGCGCCGGCCGGGAGCGAACGATCGGATGGACGTTTTTCAGCTGATGAAGGAAGCCGGGCACGAACAGGTCGTTCTCTGCCACGAGCCATCGTGCGGCTATATCGGCATCATCGCCATCCACGACACGACTCTCGGCCCCGCACTGGGCGGTACCCGCTTCTGGCATTACCCCTCCACAGACGATGCGATCCTCGACGCCCTGCGTCTGTCCCGGGGGATGACATACAAGGCCGCGGTTGCGGGACTCAACCTCGGTGGCGGGAAGGCCGTCATCGTTGGTGACCACCGCAGAACCGATCGTGAAATCCTCTTTCGGGCCCACGGTCGGTTCATCGAATCACTGGGTGGGCGATACATCACGGCGGAGGATGTGGGGACGAGCCCCGCGGACATGGAATTCGTCAAACGAGAAACCGATCATGTCGCCGGCTTGCAGGGCCTCTCAGGGGACCCCTCCCCGGTGACGGGGTATGGCGTCTACATGGGGATGAAGGCGGCCGCGAAGAAACGATGGGGGAACGACAACTTGTCGAGCCGAACCGTGACCATCCAGGGGTGCGGGAAAGTCGCCTACTACCTTGCCGAACAGCTTCATGCAGAGGGGGCACAGCTCATCGTCACGGATATTGATGAGGGCAAGATGCAACGGTTGGCCGAGGAGATGGGTGCGCGGACGGTGGCTCCTGATGCCATCTATGATCAGGAGGCCGACATCTACGCTCCCTGCGCCCTCGGGGCCACGATCAACGACCAAACCTTGGAGCGTCTCAAGGTGGAGATCATTGCCGGAGGGGCAAACAATCAGCTCGAGAATGAGGAAAGACATGGGAGGTTGGTGGAAGAAAAGGGATTTCTCTACGCTCCGGACTTCGTCATCAACGGTGGTGGTTTGATCAATGTGTATGGCGAGATCGAGGGCTGGTCGCAGGAACGTGCCAAACGGAAGGCCCAGGAGATCTACGACACGATCTTCAATGTCTTCACGATTGCGGAACGGGACTCCATCCCGACCTTCCTGGCGGCAGACAGACTCGCCGAGGAGCGTATCGAATCCTTCGCCCGCTTGAACCCGATGTGGATTGGCGGAGATCGCTAGGCGAGGCGCCCAGGCCCGCCAAGCGCTAGATTACCACCGAATGGCAGAGAGAATCCCGATCGGCGCCGATCACGCTGGGTTCGCGCTCAAGGAGCGCCTCAAGAGCGAACTCGGTGCGATGGGGTACGAGGTGGATGATGTTGGAACCACTTCGGAGGACTCGGTCGACTACCCCGACTTCGCCCATCGGGTCGCCGACCGGGTGGAGCGGGGAGAGGCGCGGCGCGGGATCCTGCTTTGCGGCTCAGGGCTCGGGATGTCCTATGCCGCCAACCGCCATCATGGTGTCAGGGCCGCCATCGCGTGGTCGCCGGAAATCGCCCGGCTTTCGCGAGAACACAACGACGCGAATGTCCTTGTCTTGCCGGCGCGGTTTATCGAAGCGGACGAGGGTGTGGAGATTCTGCGTACCTGGCTCGAAACGAGTTTTGAAGGTGGACGCCACGTTCGGCGGGTGGAAAAGATCGAACCGGAGAGCGAATGACACTGCAACATGGGGCATCACTGCGCAACGCCGATCCTGAGATCGCGTCACTCGTCGACCAGGAGGTGGAACGCCAACGCCATGGGTTGGAGTTGATCGCGAGCGAGAATTTTGCTTCGCGCGCCGTGCTCGAGGCGATGGCCACGGCAATCAACAACAAGTACGCCGAGGGGTATCCTGGTCGACGCTACTACGGTGGTTGTGAAGTTGTCGACGAGGTCGAGCGGCTCGCCATTCGTCGGGCCACGGACCTCTTCGGTGCGGAGCACGCCAACGTGCAGCCCCACTCGGGTGCCCAAGCCAATTTCGCCGCCTTCATGGCGGTGCTCCCACCGGGGGGCAAACTCCTCGCCATGGCGTTGCCGCATGGAGGCCACCTCTCGCACGGTTCACCCGTCAATCACAGTGGGATGATCTGGAATGCGGTCCACTATGGTGTCGACCCCACCTCGGGTTTGATCGACTACGATGCGGTCCGCGCTCAGGCTCTCGAGGAGAAGCCTGGCCTGATCGTCGCTGGAGGAAGCGCCTACTCGCGAGTCATCGATTTCGCGGCCTTCCGGGCCATCGCCGATGAAGTCGGTGCCGTCTTTCTGGTGGATATGGCCCACTTCGCGGGTCTGGTCGCCGGTGGTGTTTACCCCTCTCCGGTTCCTCACGCCCATGTCGTGACGTCGACCACACACAAAACCCTCCGTGGACCTCGCGGAGGGTTGATCTTGTGCGGGGAAGATCTGGCGAAGACGATTGACCGTTCGGTCTTTCCCGGCCATCAGGGCGGGCCGCTGGAACACGTCGTCACTGCCAAAGCCGTGGCATTTCGCGAAGCCTCGACCGACGACTTCAGAGCTTACACTCGCCAGATCGTGGCGAATGCCAAGGCGCTTGCGGCGAGGCTCATGGAGCATGGCCTGGCGATCGTGTCCGGAGGGACCGACACTCACCTGATGCTCGTCGATCTACGGTCACGCGATCTGACCGGGAAGGTGGCCGAAGCCCTCCTCGGTCAGGCAGGAATCACCGTCAACAAGAACACCGTCCCTGACGATCCGCAGTCACCCTTCGTGACGAGTGGTATCCGGTTGGGTACGTCGGCGCTGACGACTCGGGGCATGGCCGAGTCCGAAATGCGTCGGATCGCCGACTTGATCGATCGAGCGCTTGGCGGCGCCGACGACGATGCTCTGGCTGCTATCAGAGCCGAAGTGAAAGAACTGACTGACGGTTTCCCGCTGTACGAGAATATTCCCTCGGGTGAAGGCGCCGCCGTCGCATGAACGAGCTTCGACTCGGGGACGATGTGCTGTCTCAAGTCCTTTCACTCGAGACGCGGTATGACGAGCGCGCCTACCTCTTCGTTCTCGGGAGTATCGAGTACCTCCAGCAATCGCTCGACGTGCGGCGCCATGTCACGGGACCGGAGCTTGCCGGGGCCGTGCGGGATTTCGCCATAGAGCGCTTCGGTTTACTCGCTCAATCCGTCCTCGAATACTGGGGCATTCGCAAGACGCTCGATATCGGCCGAATCGTCTTCGTCCTCGTTGGGGTGGGGCTGCTCATCACCCAGCCCGGCGACCGGGTGGAGGATTTCGACGAGACCTACGATTTCATGACGGCGTTTGATGACTGGTCCTACGTGTGGCAAGGTGTGGGACCGGGATACGGCGGCGGCATCCGCCGCAGGGAGGTGTCGTGAGTGGGATGCTCGAGTGGCCAACGTGCCAGAAGTGTTCCGATGGGACGCTGATCCCGTTGTCGGACTATGGGCGGGACGGAGCGCCGATCACCTACAAGGCCTGGGTGTGCACCAATCCGGAGTGCGGCTTCAATCTTCGGATCGACAACGGAGAGATCTCCTTCGGCCGGGTGATCACGCAAAGCTCCAAGTGATCGCGGAGAGCCGCTACCCGCGGCTCCCAGTTCAGCGGGTCTAGCCTCATGTCCTTCATTCCGGTGCTCAGTCCCCAGCAAGCGGCGGAGTGGGATCACCGTGCCGTTGCCGCAGGCATCGCCGAGGCTTCGCTCATGGAGTGTGCCGGACGGGCGGTGGCGGGGATCATCTCCGACAGGTTCGGGGCCATGCTCGGTGCCGGTCGCGGAGTGCTGGTGGCGTGCGGCAGCGGCAACAATGGGGGAGATGGCTGGGTGGTGGCCCGGGCGCTCCATCGTACCGGCGCACCAGTCTCGGTGACCGCCGCCGACCCCGACTCCGGTTCGCCTCTGTGCCGTCAGATGGCCCAACTCGCTCGCAACGATGGGGTTCGAGAGGTATCGCCCGACGGGCCATGGCCTGCGGTCAGTCTGGTTGTCGATGCGATGCTCGGTGGAGGTGCACGTGGAGCTCCCCGCGACGCACTCGCCAAACTCTCGGCACGCATTGTTGACCTCGATCTTCCCGTCGTCGCCGTCGATGGACCCACCGGACTCGATCTTCTCACGGGTGTTCACCACGGGCCATCATGCATTCACGCCTCGCTCACCGTGACGTTCGGGGGATACCGACGAGGTCACCTGCTGGCTCGGGATGAGGTGGGGGATGTGGTCGTCGTCGACATCGGGTTTCCCCAACCCGATCCTGCTTGGCCAAGACTCTTTTCCGACTTGGACGCTTTCGGAACACTCCCACCTTTGGCAGCCAACGCCCACAAGGGCACACGCGGCCGAGTGGTCATCGTCGGGGGAGACACCGGGCTGACCGGTGCGGCACGCCTCAGCGCGCGTGCAGCGTTCGGTGCAGGAGCCGGACTGGTGCACATTCTCGCCCCCGATGACTCGGTCAAGACGCTCGCCACCGCGGAACCCGACATCCAGACCCGAATTCAACGTTTCGATCGGGCACCTGAGGGGGATACCCGAGCCCTTCTCGAGCAAGCCGACGCTGTGGTGATCGGACCGGGCCTCAATCGCGATCCATCCCGGACCCGATTCGTGCTCGACATACTGGAGATCTCGCGGGTCGCGGTGGTCGATGCCGACGCCCTCACTGCTCTTCAGGGGAATCTCGAGGGGCTTTCCACGCTTGCCGCAAGCAGGACGTTCGTACTGACCCCGCACGCGGGAGAATTTCGGACGTTGTTTCCCGGGCTGGCGGCCGAAGCCGGCGTCGATCCTTGGGAGGCGGCGCGGGCAGCAGCGGACCAATCCGGAGCCACCGTACTTCTCAAGGGAGTCCCCACGGTCGTTGCTGGTCGAGGTGCGTCCCTCCTGACGGTCGCCGCAGGAAACCCCGGGCTGGCCACCGGAGGAAGCGGAGACACCCTGAGCGGATTGATCGCGACCTTCCTCGCCCAGGGGGTGGCCGCTCAGGATGCGGCTGCGCTCGGCGCCCATGTGCTCGGTCGCGCCGCCGACCTTGCCGCGCGCCGCCATGGCGCCCGGGGGCTCCGGCCGATGGAAGTGGTACAGGCACTTCCAGAGCTATGGCGGGGATGGGAACTCGCGGCACTGCGCAGGGATCATTCACGGTCACCCATCCTGCATGAGCTCGAAGCCCCACCCCGTGTCTGAGACGTCCCCCAGTCACACTCGGCTGGGTCCGGGGCGGGAGTTCGATCGGATTCGACGGATCGTCGCCGAGTTGGGAAATCGGGCCGTCGGGCTGGGTGACGACTGTGCCGTCCTTGCGGCGGAAGGCGACCAGGTCTGTCTCAGCACGGATGTTTCGGTGGAGGGAGTACACTTCCGGAGGGAATGGTTGACGCTGGAAGAGATTGGATGGCGATCGGCCGCTGCCGCGCTCTCCGACCTTGCCGCCGCTGCCGCCCTCCCAATCGGTTTGCTCGCCGCGTTGGTGATTCCAGAGGACCTGGACCCAGAGGCCGCGGAGCAACTGATGGTCGGGGTCGGTGGGGCCGCGGCGATGAGCGGTGCTTCGGTTCTCGGCGGGGATCTCAGTAGTGGCGGGCTCCTGAGTCTCACCATCACGGTCGTTGGGCGGACCGAACATCATCTTGGGCGGTCGGGCGCTCGAGTCGGTGATCGGCTCTGGGTCAGCGGCACGCTCGGCGGTGCCCGGTCCGCTCTGGAGCAGTGGCGGACCGGCGAGGGGACGGACCCCGATCACGATGCGCGGCATGCCTTTGCCAAACCTGAACCACGCATCGCTGAAGGCCGCTGGCTCGCCCATCGGGGGGCTCACGCTTTGATCGATCTGAGTGATGGGCTTGCCGGTGATGTGAGACACCTCGCCGCGGCGAGTGGTGTCGGCTGCGTCGTGAATCTCGACGCGCTTCCTCTCCACATTTCAACAGGGGCTGGGGCTACCCTCACCGGTCAAGCCGCTGCCGTCTTCGCCGCGATCGGTGGAGAGGACTATGAGCTTCTCGCCGCCATGCCTGAGTCATTCACGCCAGAGGCCCGGGAGTTTGCCGTCGATTTCGGCACACCTCTCACCAACATCGGAGTAGTACTGGACGGGCCCGTGCAGTTCCTCCTCGATGGTGAGGATGTCGATCTTCAAGGTTACAGTCACTTCCAATGAGCCACCCCCATTGATCGGCCTGATTCGTTATTGGGGTTCGTTTGCCCTGATCACCTCCTGGTATGGAGCCATCATGACCGGCGCCGGTCTCTTGAAGGTGAAGCAGCGAAAGGGCGGCATCTTCGATCGATCGGCACGGGGTTGGGGTGCGTCCCTCTTGCGCTGGAACGGGATCCGGGTCGAAGTCGAACGTCCAGAGCGTCTCCGGGGAGACCGACCCTGCATCTACGTGGCGAACCATGTCTCGTTCGTCGACATCTGGGCGATGGTCAAGGCGATGCCGGACACCGTCCGATTCGTCTCCAAGAAGGAACTCTTTCGCGTGCCCGCCATGGGTCAGGCCATGAAGGCGGCGGGTCACATTCCGATCGACCGCAAGAACCACGCGGCCGCGTTCGCGATGTACGACGAAGCCGCAGTCTTGGTCAGGGGCGGGACCTCCGCCGTCGTCTTTCCCGAAGGAACCCGGAGTTGGGACGGGACGCTGATGCCGTTCAAAAAGGGGCCGTTTGTTCTGGCGATCAAAGCCCAGGTCCCCATCGTGCCCGTCTATATCCACGGGACGTTCGACATCATGCGTCGGGGCTCCCGATACCCACGCAAGGGCGTCATCCGGCTCGTTCCGGGTGACGAGATTCCGACGGCAGGGCTCACCTTCGACGACCGCGACGCCCTGAGTCGGAGGACTCGCGAGGCACTTCAGGTACTCGCCGAAGGCTAGCGAATGGCTGGGCGCTATATTCTCTGGCCAGCAACGTGGCCAGCTCCTCACTCGAATGGGACACAGGCATGAGTACGATCATCGAAGTCCACGCCCGGGAGATTCTGGACAGTCGGGGCAACCCCACGGTCGAGGCGGAAGTGATCCTGGCCAGTGGTGCCCACGGCAAGGCTGCGGTGCCAAGCGGCGCTTCCACCGGCGAACATGAGGCGGCGGAACTTCGTGACGGCGATCCCAAGCGCTACGCCGGCAAGGGCGTCCTGAACGCGGTCCGAAACGTCAACGAGACGCTCGGTCCTCGGCTCGAGGGTTTCGATGCTGCCGATCAGATTGCGGTGGACGCCGAGATGATGGAGGCCGACGGGACACCCAACAAGGCGAAGCTCGGTGCCAATGCCATCCTCTCTGTTTCGCTCGCCGTGGCGCGCGCTGCCGCGGAGGAGACAGGGCAGCCTCTCTATCGCTATCTCGGCGGACCGATGGCCCGGGTGCTTCCGGTGCCCATGATGAACATCCTGAATGGTGGCGCGCACGCGAACAACAATGTGGATGCCCAGGAGTTCATGATCGTGCCGATCGGGGCGGAGGAGTTTGGCGATGCGCTCCGGATGGGTGTCGAGGTCTTTCATTCGCTCAAGAAGGTCCTGACGGGCATGGGGCTCTCGACCGCGGTTGGGGATGAGGGTGGGTTCGCACCCGAGTTGCCCTCGAACGAAGCCGCGCTCGACGTGCTGATGCAGGCGGCCGAGCAAGCCGGCTATGAGCCCGGGAAGGATCTCGCGATTGCCCTCGACGTGGCCGCGTCGGAGCTGTATCTGGACGGCGAGTACGTCTTCAAGAAGGGTGATGGGAGTAAACGGTCGGCGGATGGCATGGTGGAGTTGTACGGGAAGTGGGTCGAGCGATATCCCATTGTGTCGATCGAGGACGGGCTGGCCGAAAACGACTGGGAAGGGTGGGGGAAGCTCACGGAGGCGTTGGGCGAGCGCATCCAGCTCGTCGGCGATGACATCTTCGTCACCGATGTCGACCGTGTCGGTCGAGGCATCGACGAGGAAGTGGCCAACGCGGTGTTGATCAAGGTCAATCAGATCGGCACGCTCACGGAGACCCTGCAGTGCATCGAACTGGCGAAGAACAGTGCCTACGGGGTAGTGATTTCACACCGCTCCGGTGAGACCGAAGACACTTTCATCGCCGATCTCGCGGTGGGGACCGGGGCAGGGCAGATCAAGACGGGGAGTGCGAGTCGGTCGGAGCGGATCGCCAAGTACAACCAACTGCTTCGGATCGCCGAGGAGTTGGGCGAGCTTGGCCACTACCCCGGACGGGACATGTACAGCCTGTGACCAAGCGGCGGATCGCGGTGCTCATTCTGCTCTTCCTGGGCTGGTACATGATCCAGGGTGGTGAGTACAGCACGCTGGATTGGCTCGAGTTGCGGAGTGAGCGGACGCGTGAGAAGGCCCGCATCGAGGCGCTTAAGGGGGAAGTCGATTCCTTGCGCGCGGAGGCGGTCGCGGTCGAGACCGATCCGGAGGTTCAGGAGCGTATCGCGCGCGAGTTGTACGGGATGTTGCGGGATGGCGAGGTGGTGTATCAGGTCTTGCGGGAGGGTGAGCGGTAGGGGTTGGTTGACCTGATAGGGTGGGGCGGCTAGGATTTGCCGCCCCGGGGCAGGGTAGCTCAGGTGGTTAGAGCGCGGCACTCATAATGCCGAGGTCGAGGGTTCGAGTCCCTCCCCTGCTATGTTGTTCGCGGTGCTGCACAACAATGCGGAACTCGTTGCTGACGCATCGAGTCCCTCCCCTGCTATTTGCAGTATAAGGACTTACGACCCTCCTCCCATTCCCGGATCCAGCACCGGCAGTACAAGCGGCAGCAGATTTCATCGTAACGCCTCCATCTGAGAGGCCGGGTCCTAAGTGCTGGTGCACATTGGGTTGCCTGCGGCCCAAGACCCATCGACGGTGTGCAGGATTCCTACGACACTTGCGGAAGCATGAGACAATGCTAATGTTGCGCTTGAACACCGCTGCGCTGTCAGGAGGGGCGTATGACTGTTCGTCCTCTTACCCAAACGCTAGCTCTTGGGCTTTTCATCGCTTCGACCCCTGGGACAGCCCAAGGCCAATCGGTCGTTATGGTAGGTCAGACCGGCAGAAACATCAACTGCATTCCGTTTGGTTGCCCGGCGCCTTTTAATGACATAACCGGCTATCAGCAAGTTTTCGCGAGCACGCTTTTCCCCGGGCGGACGGCGATAACGCAACTGAGCTTTTTCTCCCCTGCAACGATGTTCTCCGGCGGGTTCTGGTCCTTTTCTCTCGCGTATACCAATCTGGCAGTGGGTGCCCTGTCGCCCAACCTTGGGAGTAACCCCAGCTCGTCTTTGTCGCCGTTCTGGTCAGGTGCTCTAGGATCCACATTGGTGTTTGTGGGAACTCCGTTTTTCTATGACCCGTCTCTGGGGAACCTACTTCTCGACATAGTTATTACTGCTTGGGAGCCGCCCCCTGGTGGTGCCTCCTGGATCTGGAACGACATCAGGACAAGCTGCAGTCGCGCATGGAATTCTCAGTATTCTGGAAGCACGAATAACCAAGCCGATGGATCATGTCTCGTCACGCAGATCCACCATACTGTTACTCCTGAGCCCGACACGGTAGTGCTTCTCGTCACGGCACTCGGCGTGCTCTTCGTTGCCGGAACTGTCCGCCGCCGCAGCAAGTTACGCTGAGGGGATGGCCTGCCCGCCGAAAGGAGGACCGGTAGCACCAGCGGTTGCAGATCTCATCGTGAACGCCTCCATCTGAGAAGCCACTGCATCCCACCGATGCAGCCGCTTGTTGGCCCGGGGGATCCAGTTCTCCTCCCCCCCCGGAGGACCGCTAATCCCTCTTCCAACCTATGACAACTACGCCTCACTGTCCCTAGCGGTGACCCAACCGAACCGGCCGCTTGACGCTCCCTTGATGGCTCTCACGCATGGTGACTCCAGACACAGGAGTCCAACATGCCCCGCTTCCCGCGTATCGTCAGCCTCGCCGTCCTGCTCCTCATGCTGCCGACCCTTACCGGGTGCAGCAACTGGCGAACGGTGAACCAACCCGTGCCTGAAGTAGTCAATGCTCATCCCCGCACGCCGCTCCGGGTTCGACTCGTCGATGGCACACGATTCGACGCAGACTCCGGTACAGTAAAGTCCGACAGTCTTGTCGTTTGGATTCCCCCAAGTCCCCGTTTTGTGAGAGACCCGACTACCGGGGACAACGTGTTGCAAGAGTCACAGGTTCAGAGCATCCCAATGCTGAATGTCTCTGCTATTCAAGTGGGGAGCCCTGGTGCCAAGTCCAAGACGGCGGAGGCAATCGGGGCTGTGGTGACAGGAGCTCTCGCAATTGTCGTGGTGATCCTCACGGTGAACAGGGAGAAAGTCGAGAAAGGGCGTGGCGGAGGTTGTTACTCTTTGCGGCGGTGAATGGATGTTTGGATGCCGCTGAGTGGGCCTCAAGCCCTGTCCACACATGTCCTTTGACCGTGAGTAGTCGCTCAGTGGTCCTCACCACTTCCTGTTGATGATTCGTTAATGCCATCGCAGTAGACTCCTGTCATATGGTCTGCAACCGTCGAACTAACCTGCCAGGATACCCGCCAGAGGACCGAGGATGAACCAGGATCGTTCGTAGTCTAGGATCAGATCTCCAAGGTTCTGGTACGTGTTACTTCGTCCGGTCGATTGTCATTCGGTAAGGGGGGTTCCCAGAGAGGGAAGGGA
>QKDC01000135.1 GCA_003246755.1 Gemmatimonadota bacterium
AGTACGTCATCGTCGCTTCAGGCCCGTAGATCGGAAGCGGCTCGCCACGTCGGATGGAGAAGACCCGCAGGTCGTCGATCCCCGACGTGTGATCGGCGTGCTCGTGGGTGTAGAGCACGGCGTCAACCTGATTGACAGCCGTCTTGAGGAGTTGAAGTCTGAGCTCTGGGGGCGTGTCGATCAGGAGTGTGGAACCTCGGCTTTCCACCAGGGCCGCCGTTCGGGTCCGTCGGTCGCGGGGATCATCCGAGTGGCAGACGGCGCAGGAGCATCCCACCTGGGGGACGCCAAACGACGTTCCGGTGCCAAGGACGGTCAGCCGCACGGATTAGACGGTCTCCACCTTGAGGAGGTTGGTCGTGCCCGGGAGGTCGAAGGGGACTCCGGCCGTGACCACGACGCGATCGCCGGGTTCGGCAAGCTCCTGGGCCAGGAGTCGTTCCCGGGCAAGCGTCCACATCCGGTCATAGCTCGGCATGCGTTCGACCAGCGCCGGGACCACACCCCAGGAGAGCGACAATTGACGGAAGGTGGTGGGTTCCGGGGTGACGGCCAGAATGGGGACCTGTGGCCTGTAGGAAGCCACCGTCCTGGCCGTGAAGCCTGACGACGTGAGACACACGATGGAGGGTGAGCCCAGGATCTCGGCGGCAGCACACACCGCCACGGCAATGGCGTCCTCCGTGCGGGTGCTCTCGCGCGGCTCCTGATGTCGCACACCGACCACATTCCAGGCCTCCGCATCGGAGTCTCCTTCCTCACGGTGGCTCTCGACCTCACGCGCGATCCGATCCATCGCCATGACCGCTTCGACCGGATAGGCCCCAATGGCCGTTTCCGCTGAGAGCATGACGGCATCGGTGCCATCGAGGATCGCGTTGGCGACATCGGAGGCCTCAGCCCGGGTGGGGCGTGGTGCTTCCACCATCGACTCCAGCATCTGAGTGGCGGTGATCACGGGTTTGCCGAGTCGCGCGGATTCCCGGATGAGCCTCTTTTGCACGAGAGGAACCTGTTCGAAGGGCAGCTCGACCCCCAGGTCTCCCCGGGCGACCATGACGGCGTCTGTCGACTGCAGGATGGCCTCGAGGTTCTTGAGGGCGGTATCCTTCTCGATCTTGGCCACAATCTTGATATGCGGAGGGAGGATCTGCCGGACGCCGAGCACATCCTCGGGACGGCGAACGAAGGAGACCCCGATATAGTCCACCCCGAGCCCTGCGGCGATCACCGCTTCTTCCCTATCCCGATCGGTAAGTGCCGGCGTGCTCACGTCGACCCCCGGGAGGTTGATGCCCTTGTGGGCAAGCAACTCTCCGCCGTGGATCACCCGAGTGATGGTCCGGTCTCCTTCAACGGCCTCAACCTGGCACTCCAGGAGGCCATCATTGAGCAGAATACGACTCCCGGGACGGACATCAAGAGCCAGGTCGGCATAGGTCGTGGGGATTTCGGAGCCAGTGGCACTCTCCTGAGGCGCAAAAATGGCCCTATCACCCTCCACGAGGAGGAGGGGACCCATGAGCCCTCCTACCCGGATTCGAGGCCCTGTGAGGTCAACCAGGATGGCAGTTGGGCTCGCTCGCTCCGCGATCACCGCCTGGAGGTCCCGAATCAGCCGAGTTCGTTCTTCCGACGACCCGTGGGAGGTATTGATTCTCACGACATCCACGCCGGCGTCCAGGAGCTTCCTCATCGCCTCTTGGGAGCTGGAGGCGGGCCCGACGGTTGCTACGATCTTGGTACGGCGGATGGGGTTCAAAATCCCTACCGAGTCTGAGGTGGTGGAGGGGTAATCCTAACAGGTGGTATCGGGGGAGGGCAGGGGAGGCCCATGTGGAAAACTCTCATCCACACCACGGGTCAGTAATCGATACCGTGGCCCTCAGTTCTCGATCCTAGGAAGTGACAAATATCAACACAGTGTGCTTCTCCGTGAGCTCGCTTGCGATGGTGCCCAGCGCCTCCACATTGGTGTGGATCATTGGAGTTTTCAACACGTGGAAACGGGGAAATTGTGTTAGATCGTCTCGCAACTCATGTCTTGATGGTAGGATGGCCCCATACCTAGTTATCAACATGCGGTGAGATGCATAAACCCTTGTTCAACAATCAATAAACAGTCTCACTTGATGTGGAAATTCATGAAAGCGACACTGTCACTACTCGTCCCAAAGCCGCCTTTTTCGTTTGACTGACCAGGGTTTGGGCCCTAGATTGGCCTCCGCCCACCAACACCTCCACCGTCCGGGTGATACCCATGAACGATGCCGTAGAGAAGATACTCGAAACCTACTCCGGGGCGGTAGTGGCGTCCGGTCAAGGTGTTCACATTCATGACATGGGGGCTGTGCGATCCCCGGCGACCGATACGGTGGTCCGTGCTGCTGTCTTTGGTTCGGCGGAGTCCAAGGAGGCGGCCAGGTGGGTCCTCTGGGAGATGGCCCAGGCAGCTGGTGTCCGGCCAGCTTCGATCCACGACCTCTACCTCTCCCGCGGCCGCGGCGAATGCTCCGGCTTCACCGTCCCTGCCATCAATGTTCGCATGCTGGCGTACGATACGGCGCGGGCCGTGTTTCGGGTGGCGAAGGCCAGGGACGCTGGGGCGATCCTGCTGGAGATTGCCCGGTCCGAGATCGCCTACACCGACCAGCGCCCTGCAGAGTACGTCGCGGTGATGCTCGGAGCCGCCTTGCGCGAGGGGTACGACCTCCCCGTGTTCATTCAGGGAGATCACTGCCAAGTGAACCAGAAGAAGTATCAGGCCGACCCGGAGGGGGAGGTTGGCGAGGTCAAGAGGCTGATCGCCGAGGAGATCGCGGCGGGATTCTACAACATTGACGTCGATACGTCGACACTGGTGGATCTCTCCCAGGAGACCTTGGCGGAGCAGCAGCGGGACAATTACGAACGTGCGGCCGAACTTACGGCTTTTATTCGGGACCTCGAGCCGGATGGGGTGACGGTTTCGGTCGGTGCGGAGATCGGGGAGGTGGGAGCCAAGAACAGTACGGTAGAGGAGCTTCACGCCTTCATGGAGGGGTACAAGCGGACTCTGGGCGCCATGCCGGGGGATCTCGTGGGCATCAGCAAGATCTCAGTGCAAACAGGAACTTCTCATGGGGGGATCGTCCTCCCCGATGGTTCGATCGCCGACGTCAAGCTGGACATCGAGGCTCTCGAGGCGCTGTCCACGGCGGCTCGAGCGTATGGGATGGGGGGTGCCGTGCAGCATGGGGCCAGCACACTTCCCCCCAACGCTTTCGGGAACTTCCCGCGGGTGGAAACCGTCGAGATCCACTTGGCCACGAATTTCCAGAACATGGTCTACGACCATCCCGCCCTCCCGGCCGACCTCCGAGCCCGAGTCTTGTCTTGGCTGGACGCAAATGCCACCGCCGATCGGAAGGCGGGCGACACGGAGGAGCAGTTTCACTATCGGGCGCGCAAGAGGGCGATCGGCCCATTCAAAGAGGAGTTTTGGGCTCTTCCAGCAGAGACTCGCGACGCGATCGCTACGGATCTGGAGCGGACTTTCGACTTTCTGTTCGAACAACTTGGCGTCACCGGGACTGCGGGATTGGTCCGCCGGGTCATTCGAGCCCCCTTGCAGCATCACGCCGCTCTTGCGAAGGTTGGGATTGCGACGGACGATCCCGACGCAGGAGAGTGAACCATGCCGAAACGAAAACGCGATCCAGAGATCATCATTCTCGAACAGGACTCCGAGAGTGGCCTGAAGTGGATGCTGGTCGGGGGCCTTGTCGGGGCGGCGCTCGCCCTGCTCCTGGCCCCAGCCACGGGGGAGGAGACTCGCCAGGAACTCCTGAGGAAGGGTCGCAAGCTGAAGCACTCCGCCGAGGATGCCGTCGAGGAGATCCAGGAACGTTTCGACGCCTTCCGAAGTGGCGAGGATGACGAGGACCTGGAGGAGGAATTCGACGACGATCTCGGTGAGGACGAAAGCGACACGGAGGATGATGAAGAATCGCAGGAGCCGGTGGAGCTTCCCAGGTCCCGTCGAGCACGTCGGAGGAAAGGTTCCGACATCTCGGAGGCACGGGAGGAACTCGAACGTCGCCTTGATGCCGCTCGGACCAGACGCCGTGCGAGTGGTGCTGCGAGTGGGGAGCAGGACGCCTGACCGAAGATCGGCGGTCTGGATGGCACCTGACAGTACCGGGGTTCGTCCGTCGAACTCTGCAAGCCGCGGACGAGAACCGGGTGCTTTTCCTCGCCAGCGCGCTGACGTTCGACATTCTCCTGGCGGCGGTCCCCTTTGCGCTCCTGCTCCTGGCCGGAATTGGTGTCCTCCTCGGAACGGGAGGTGGTCCCGAGGGTGACGGTCCGGCAGGGAATCTCGGTCGGGTGCTCGAGTACTTCTTTCCACCGCGTGAGGTTGGCCCCGGCGACCCGTTCCTGACCGTCGAGAACCTGGTCACTCGCATTGCAGGGTATGCTCAGCGGGTTTCCGGAATCGCGCTGCTTGCCTTCCTTTGGTTCTCGACTCGTGCCTTCGCCAGCATCCGCACGGCCCTCAATCTGATCCACGACGTCACGATCCGACCCATCCAACGCGGCTTCGTCTGGGGTGTGCTCGCCGGGAAGGCTCGTGACATACTCATGGTCGTGTCGGCCCTCGCGTTGTTGCTGGTCAGTATCGCCTTCTCCTCCGGTGTGAGGTTGGTGGCGGCGAGTGGTGAAGCGCGGTTCCCCGGTAGCGGGTTGTTGTTCAGCCTCGTGGGCCGCATCGTTGGTGAAGTCATCGCGTTCGGTTTCCTCCTCGCACTCTTCCTGGTCCTGTATCGTTTCGGGTCACTGCGGCGCATTCGAGTCCGCGCCGCGATGGTCGCGTCCACCTTCGCGGCCATCGCGTTCGAAGTCGCCCGACGTCTTTTTGCGATCTACGTGGCGAATGTCGCTGGGGTGGGGCGCGCCTCGATTGATGCCGGGATCGGCACCCTGCTCCTGTTCGTCCTTTGGCTCTACTATTCGGCGCTGGTCTTCCTGCTCGGTGGTGTTGTGGCGGAGACGTGGGAGCTTCGACATCTGCAGCGCCGACAGCGCGCCGACATGCAGTGATTCACGCGAACCGCTTCTCAACAACCCGAGTCATCATGCACCGTACGCACGCGTTCCACACCGCCTTGTTGCTCCTGTCGTTCGTCACCAGCCCGCTCATCGCGCAGGAGTTTGACTGGTACACCCGTGGACCATATCGCGCCGACGTTCCGAGACCCGAAGTTCTCCTGGGATACGACCTCGGCGCGCGGCACACCATGTATCACCAGCAGCAGCAACTCCTCGACCGGCTGATCGCCGCGGCGCCCGATCGGGTCCGGACTGAGGTCATCGGGACGACGCAGGAAGGGCGCGTCATGCGACTGCTCATCATCTCGGCCCCTGAGAACCTGGCCCGCATCGACCAGATCCGAGGGGATCTTGCGGCCCTGGCCGATCCGCGTCGGACGGTGGCGGCGGAGGCGCAAGCGATTGCCGAGCGGTCTCCGGCCATCGCGATGCTGAGCCATTCGGTGCACGGGAACGAGCCGGCGGGTTTCGAGGCATCGATGATGACGGCTTACCAGCTTCTCGCCTCGGACGAACCGGCCACACTCGAGATCCTACGGAACGTGGTCACCATCCTCAATCCGTCCATGAATCCCGATGGCCATGAGCGAATGGCCGCATGGAACAACTCGGTTGCCGTTGGCACGGACGAGCCCGCGGCGCTGGAACAGAGTGAGCCTTGGACGATCCAGGGACGCTACAACCACTATCGGTTCGACATGAACCGCGACCTTCTGGCATGGTCACAGCCCGAAACCAGGGCGGTCGCGGATGCAGTGGTCCGTTGGCACCCCCAGGTGTTCGTCGACCTGCACAGCACCACGGCTCAGTACCATTTCCCACCAGCCGCCGCGCCCATCAACTCAAACCTTCCAGCGGCCAGTGTCGCCTGGCTCGAGCGGTTTGGCCGGGGCAACGCGGACGCGTTCGACGGATATGGATGGCAGTACTTCGTGCGTGATGTCTTCGACCAGCACTACCCTGGTTATTGGGACAGTTGGACCTCCCTCACGGGGGCAACCGGGATGACGTATGAAACCGATGGAGGCCCGGAAATCAGGATTCGGAAGAGTGATGGGACGATCATGACGTTCGAGTCGGGCATCGCCCATCACTACGTCGCCTCGATGGCCACCTTGGCCACTCTCGCGGCGAACCGGGTGGAGCGACTCAGGGACTACTACGAGTTTCGTTCGAGCGCCATGGGTGCGGTTCCAGCGATGCGGATGCAGAGGGTCGTCTTCACTCCCGGCCAGGACCCGGAGCGGACCCTGACGGTCGCCCGACTGCTCGCCCGGCAGGACATCGAGGTGATCCGGACGACCCAGCCATTCACGTCGAACATGGCGCACCACTACCTGACTGGGGCAACGGGTCGCCGCACCTTTCCCGCCGGCAGTTACGTCACGGACTTGGCCCAACCTCAGGCGCGGCTCATTCGCGCCATCCTGGAACCCGATACGCCGGTGGATAGCGTGTTCGCCAGAAAACAACTGGAGAAACTCGAACGCAATCGGCGCCGGGGAGAGGCATCCTCGAGTGAAGGGTTCGAGTTCTACGATGTGACCGCCTGGTCGTTGCCTTTCAGTCACGGGCTCGACGCAGCTTGGACCGAGGATGCCGCGCCCGTCGTGGGTGAGCGTGTGCGGGCGGATCTGCCTTCAGCACCCGGGGGTGTGACCGGTCGCGCCCAATCGGCCTATCTCTTCGAGCCGGGCCATGAGAGTTCGGCCCGACTCGCGATGTACCTGCTTCGCGAGGGGTTCGTCGTCAACGTCTCCACCCGACCCCTTCGAGCCGACGATGTGAGTTACGTCGCAGGAACCTATGTAGTTCGAGTGCAACGCAACCCGGATCGCATCCATGAACGGATTGCCACCCTGGCGCGCGAGACGGGTGCTTCGGTGGTCGCGGTCGCCTCGGCCTTTCCCGACCGGGGTCAGACCGGCGTGGGGAGCAACTCGGTGGTTCCGATCCGGGAACCCCGAATCCTCCTGGTGGGTGGCGACGGTGTTTCACAAACCTCGTTCGGGGCTGCGTGGCACTACATCGAGCAAGAACTCCGGTATCCCGTCGTGCCGATCGACATCGCTTCGCTAGGCCGCGTCACACTCACCGATTACAACGTGGTGATTCTCCCCAGTGGGTCAGGTGGAAGGATGTGGGCGAGTCTTGGGGCCGGCGCCATGAGCCGGTTGAAGGAATGGGTGCAGGGTGGAGGTGCCATCATCGCCATGGGAGGGGCGGTTCAGCTGCTGAGCCGTGAAGGTGTCGACCTCACGACCGTGGCTCCCGTGGGAGAAGGTGACGAGCGGGAGGGCACAGGTTCCCCATCCCCGAGCGATACGGCGCTCTCTGCGGGGAACCGGCCCGCCCCCCCGATGGTATCGCCCACGGCCCCCGGGATGAACGAACCTGTCGACGTCCCGGGGGTCATCGCTCGAGGGACCCTGGACCGAACCCACTGGTTGACCTTCGGCTATGGAGGCGACCATCTGGCCCTGTTGGTGAACGGGACGTTCCTCACCCCTTCGGAACGGGGGGATAACCCCGTCTCCTTCCTGGGTGAAAACCTGGTGCTGTCAGGTTTCGCCTGGCCAGGGAACACCGAGCGGTTCTTGAACGGATCGGTGTGGGCCGCCGTGGAGAACGTGGGCCGCGGCTCGGTGATTCTCTTTGCCGACGACCCGCTGTACCGAGGCTTCTGGCGGGGGCCAGCAGGATTGTTCGTGAACGCACTCGTGTTGGGTCCTGGTCGGTAGACCGACGCCTGGGACGGCGGCCCACAGGCGGCTATATTGGACGTGCCCCAGGTCCGGAGGAGATCGGCGCGCGAATCGCGTCAGGACCTTGCCGGTAGCAGCGCTAAGCGATGTCTGGTTTCGCTTCGGGTCGCCTGGGGCATTCCCTTTTCTCGTCAGTCTGACAAACCAGGCTTGGGTCTTTAGATTCGGCCTGATGACTGTTCCTCGCCTTCACTCAGGTCTCGGCGCATGATCGCCCTTGCGCGAAAGTACCGTCCTCGCCGCTTCGCCGACCTCCTGGTTCAGGATCACGTGGCGAGCGCTCTCCGTGGTGCCGTCATGCGGGGCCGTGTCGGGCACGGCTACCTCCTCACCGGGCCGCGTGGCGTGGGGAAGACCACAGCGGCGCGCATCCTTGCCATGGCCCTCAACTGCGAGCGTCGCGACCCCGAGGCCCCAACGGGCGAACCCTGCGGTGAGTGTTCGAATTGCCAGCGCGTCTGGGGGGGGGCGGCGAACCTCGATGTGGTGGAGATCGACGCGGCGAGTAATCGTGGGGTCGACGATGCCAGGGAGCTGCGCGAGCGAGCGATGTACGCCGCTTCCCAGGAGGGGCATCACAAGATTTACATCGTCGATGAAGCCCACATGCTCACGCGTGAGGCGTGGAACGCGTTGCTCAAGATCCTGGAAGAACCACCTCCTGGTGTGATCTTCGTCTTTGCGACCACAGAGCCACAAAAGATTGCCAACGTTGCGGCGCCAGTGCTTTCCAGGCTGCAGCGCTTCGACTTCCGGCGGATCGGGCCCGGGGCGATCCGCGATCGACTCCGAGCGGTGCTCGGAGAGGAGGGTGTGGAGGCCGATGACGAGGCGCTGACCCTGATCGCTCGTCATGCGGATGGCGGCATGCGGGATGCGCTGTCCACGCTCGATCAATGCCTGAGTTTCGGTGAGGGTCGAGTCAGTGCGGACCGCGTGCGCGACATTCTGGGACTCGTGAGTGAAGAGGTCTATGCCGATGTCCTCACCCTTGTGGCGGAACGGGACGCCGCAGGCGTCTTTCCCCTGGTCGATCACCTGCTCGATGCCGGTGCCGATCTCGTCGAGTTTCTGGGTGGTCTCGGAGAGGTTCTCCGCGCCCTGTTGGTTTCACAACTCGGTGGTGAACACGACGACCTCACTGATCGGATGCGCGAGGCCCTCAGTACCACCGGTGACCGGATTCCCGCCACGGATGCCGTTCGGATGCTCAACCTCCTCATGGAGACGGAAACAGCCGTGCGCCGGAGTGCCAATCCCAAGCTGGCGGTCGAAACCTTGCTGTTGCGCTGGACGCTGATGGACCGGACGGTGGATCTCGAGCAGGTACTCACCGGGGGGGGAGAGGTGTCGCCCCCCCCTCCCTCTGCTCGACCCCAGGTATCCCGGAAGGCGGGGCCACCCGCGACGTCCCCGTCCCCGGCACCGCCTCCATCTCCGCCCAAGATCCGCTCTGCAGTGGTGGGTGGCAAGGAGTCTCAGGAGTCTCAGGAGTCTCAGGAGCCTCCGGGGACGCCGATCGCTTTCACCTTGCCCGCGGTTCGGGGCGACTGGTCCGAGACCGTGGAAATGGGCCGTGGCGTGAGTCGATTCCTCGGTGAGGCCCTCGGTGCCTGCCAGGTGGTAGAGGTCGTTCCACCGGACATCTTCGTCGAGATCGGACCGGAGCACAGTGTCTTGGTGGAGGCGTTGGAGAAGGGCCTCGCGAACGTCGAGCGCTATCTGGCTTCACGGATGGGTCAGCCGGTTCGCATCAAGATCCGCTCGGGCCGAGGATCCCCGCCGCCATCCCCCAAGCGCCTCTCGAAGGAGGAGATGCGCTCCGAGCGGCTTCGGGATCTTCGCGGGATCGACCCTGCCCTCGACACCGCCATGGATGAGTTAGATTTAGAGATCGTTGACGAGTCCCCTCCGCGAGCATGATTCGAGCGGGGTTTCCCATTGAACGAAGTGAATCCAATGGCTGATATTCAGCACCTTTTTCAGTTGGGGCAACACATGCAGGGTCGGCTGCAGCAGTTGCAGACCGAGCTTGGCGACCGGATGGTCGAAGCGAGCGCCGGGGCCGATCTGGTGCGAGTCGCGGTCGATGGGCGAGGGAACCTCCGCAGCCTGCGCATCGACCCCGAGGTCTTTCACGATCGAGATGCCGACCTCCTCGCCGATCTCGTGTTGTCGGCCATCGCTGAGGCGCAGCGGCGGGCGGCGCACCTCGTCCAAGAGGACATGCAGAAGGTGCAGGGACTTGCTCCCGGAACCCACGCACCCTGACCGGTGGGAGTCCTCGACGACCTCGTGACTGAGTTCGCCCGACTCCCGGGAATCGGGCGAAAGACGGCGCAACGACTCACCTATCACCTCTTGCAGCAGCCGAGCGAGAGGACGCGTGCGCTCTCGGCGGCATTGACCGGTGTCGCCGACCGGGTTCGTCCGTGCTCCACCTGCGGCGACTTCACCGAAACCGATCCCTGTGAGACGTGTAAGGACCCGCGGCGTGATGACGGGCTGGTGTGTGTCGTGGAGGAGTCCTCCGCGGTTTCCGTGCTCGACCGAGCTGGGTTTCGTGGGCGCTATGTCGTTCTCGGAGGCCATCTCTCACCACTCGACGGCGTCGGTCCCGACGCCTTGCGCGTGGGTTTGCTGGAAGACCGACTGCGAGAGGGGACGGTCCGTGAGGTGGTCCTCGCCACCAACCCCTCGCTCGAGGGTGAAGCGACCGCGACATTCGTGCAGCAGCGGATCGCGGGCTCGGGGGTACGGGTGAGTCGCCTTGCACGGGGACTTCCCATGGGTGGGGACTTGGAGTTCATTGACGGCGTCACCCTGACTCACGCCCTCTCGGCCCGGCAGGACGTTTCGTGAGCCGACGACGCGCGGCGCTGGTGACTTCGGCCGCACTCCTGGGGGTCACGTTCGGGTGGGTCACGATGCAGTACCGACTCCGGCGACACCGTGAGGACCTGTTCCATCCCCGTCCCCTTCGCCGCCTGGCCGCCTTGGCATTTCTGGAAGGGCAGGCCACGGTCGACACCTTGCGAGTGCTGCAGGATTACCTCTCCTGGGAACGCCACCCGTTACTCCGGCGGAAGGCGGACGCGGTCAGTCGGCGCCTGCAGGCGAGGCTCAGTTGAACGCCTCATCATGGTCGTTGGGTCCCGATGATGCCCGGAGGATCGAGACCGTGCTGGACCAACTCCTACGGGATACGGGAGCCCGCACGGCCCTGATGGTGGAACGGAGTGGCCAGATGCTCGCTACGGTCGGCGAGGTTCCCCGTTTCGATCACGTGGCCTTCGCGTCACTCACGGCTGCGGACTTCAGCGCCAACGATCAACTCGCGCGGATGTTGGGCGAGAACGAGTTCGGGGCCCTCTTCCACCAGGGAGAGCGAGAGTCACTCTATCTCGCGGATGTCGCCCGGCGGGTCATCCTGGTCGTGCTGTTCGACACCAGTACGACCCTCGGTCTCGTCAAGCTGCGGGTGCGAGGAGCGGTCACGGATCTGACCGCGCTGTTCGAGGAATTGTTCGCGCGTCAGGACCCCTCCCCTCAGGTTGAGGCAGGGTTTCTGGGCGACGCCGAAGACGAAATTGACCGGCTTTTCGGAGCCTGAGGACAGCACTCGATGTCGCTCATCAACTACGCCTCACGCGAAATCAACTGCAAACTGGTCTACTATGGTCCAGGGTTGGGTGGGAAGACCACGAACCTCGAATACATATACGAGAAGGTGGCACCAACCGCCAAAGGGAAACTGATTTCCCTCGCCACCGAGACCGAGCGGACGCTGTTCTTTGATTTCCTGCCCGTGGATCTTGGGACGATTCGTGGGTTCAAGACTCGGTTCCATCTCTATACGGTCCCAGGGCAGGTGTATTACAACGCCTCACGCAAGCTGATCCTGAAGGGCGTCGATGGAGTCGTCTTCGTGGCGGACAGTCAGGTCGAACGAATGGAAGCCAATCTCGAGGCCATGCAGAACCTGTATGACAACATGGTCCAACACGGATATGACCTCACTCGGCTTCCATTCGTCATTCAATACAACAAACGCGACCTTCCGAACGCCGCTCCGATCAGGGAACTTCAGGAGAGTCTCAACCCGGGCTGGCCGATCGAAGACCCGGCCAAGCACCGCCCGGTTCCCGATCCCGACCGGCCCGGGGAGTTCCTGGTCTACGAACAGGACGGAGTGTGGATCGAGCGGGTCCCATCGTTCGAGGGAGTGGCCGTCCAGGGGGTCGGAGTGTTCGACACGCTGCGTACCATCAGCAAACGCGTTCTCAAAGCGCTCGGGTAGTTCGGTATGTGGACGCTCCCGAATGTGCTTACAGTTGCTCGGATTCTCATCACCCCGGTGGTGGCCCTCCTGCCGTTCATCGAGGGGTACTGGCCGAAACTCGTGACGCTCGTCGTCTTCATCATCGCCTCCATCAGTGACGTTCTGGACGGGCGGTTGGCGCGGCAACGCAACCAGGTCACCGACCTGGGGAAACTGCTCGATCCGATCGCCGACAAGTTGCTCCTCCTCGCCACGCTCATTCCGATCTACTGGATTTCCCAGGAGCGACAAGACCTCTATGGTATCCCGGTCTGGGGCAGCATCCCTCTGTGGGTCTGTCTCCTGTTGCTGGGACGGGAGCTGGCGATGACGGTCTTCCGCTGGTACGCCAAGGCCAGGGGAGTCATCATTTCCGCCGGCCGATCCGGGAAACTCAAGACGACGATCCAGGCGATCTTCATCGGCGCGACCATCGCCTGGTTTGCCTTCCGCGACGCGATCCAGCCGATGGGGTGGGAAGGGAACCGCTTCGCCCGACTCTGGACGCAATTCCACGGTGGATTTGTGGCAGTGACCCTCGCGGGGGCGTTGTTCGTGACCCTCTACTCCTTCGGGGTCTATCTCTACCGCAATCGGGCACTCTTCAACAGTACCTCATCCCACTCCGACTGAGACGGCCGTGCGGCTCGAACTGGTGACCATCGGGACCGAACTCCTCCTCGGCCTGACGATCGATACCAACGCGGCGTATCTCGGTGAACGGCTCAGTGAGATCGGGGTGGTCGTGACACGTCGAAGCACGGTGCCAGATGATCCGAAGGCCATCGCGGATGCGGTGGGTGAAGCGCTGGGCCGCACCGGCGCCGTGCTCACGACCGGGGGGCTGGGGCCGACCAGGGATGATCTCAGCAAACACGCGGTCGCGGGTATCTATGGAACCGCGCTGCGCTTCGACGACCAGGTGTGGGGAGACATCGTGAAACGGTTCCAGCGCATCGGACGTGAGCCCTCCGATGCCAACAGAACCCAGGCAGAGGTACCCGAAGGGGCCGAGGTCCTCCTGAATCGCTGGGGAACGGCCCCGGGGCTCTGGATCGACGGAGCACCCGGCCTGACCGTGATGCTACCCGGCGTGCCGAAGGAAATGCGGGGGCTCCTCGATCGAGAAGTCATCCCCCGGCTGAAGGCTCGGACGACAGGGATGGTGGTGCGTTCCCTCACCCTCCGGACCACCTCCATCCCAGAATCGAGTCTTGCCGACCGGCTCCAGCCCCTCGAACACCTCCTCACTCCCCTGACGCTTGCCTATCTTCCGTCGACCCGCGGCGTAGATCTTCGTCTCACCGCGTGGGGTGTTGCCCCGGAAGAGGCCGACGACCTGCTACGGGATGGTGCCACTCGTCTCGCGACCGAGTTGGGGAATGCGGTCTACGGGCGCGACAAACAGGATCTTGCCGAGGTGGCGATCGCAAGGTTGCGCGAGAGGGGGCTGACTCTTGCCGTGGCGGAATCGTGTACCGGTGGTCTCCTCGGTGCCCGACTGACCGGAATTGCCGGCGCCTCGGACGTCTTCTTTGGTGGGGTGATCTGCTACCACGATGCGGTGAAGCGAGAGCTTCTGGGCGTACCATCGGAGAGCCTCGCCCAACACGGTGCCGTGAGCATCGAAGTCGCCAAGGCGATGGCCCGCGGTGTGCTAGAACGGCTCTGTACCCATGCGGGCGTGGGGATAACTGGGATCGCCGGACCCACGGGAGGAACGCC
>QKDC01000121.1 GCA_003246755.1 Gemmatimonadota bacterium
CGGATCGAGCGAACCCCCGGTCCAGCCGTTGGCGTAGACCCGGATCCTGTCGCGGCATGGCCCGCCGAACAGCTTGTAGACCGGCACCCCGAGGCTCTTGCCGAGAATGTCCCAGAGCGCGAGCTCGATGCCCGCGATGGCGGAGCCCTTGACCACGCCGCCTCGCCAGAACTTCTGCCGGGTCATGCACTGGGTCAGATGCTCGATGCGGGTGGGGTCCTCGCCGACCAGCATCTCCGAGAGCGTGTTGACCAACTCGATGATGGTCTGCGTATAGCCTCCCAGCGAGGCTTCCCCGAGCCCGGTGATGCCCTCGTCGGTATGCACCCGGACGAAGATATAGTTCTTGTCCGACAGCTTGCCGTTCCCGGGGGTGGGCGCGCCAACAACGAATGGTTCGATCCTAGTGATCTTCATCAGTTGCTCCGTTTGGCGAAGTGGAGGGTCCGGCGGTCAGTTCACTTCTTTCCTGCACGGATTTCATAGACCCTTGAGGATATGTCGCGGCAGGCATCGGCCATGGCGTAGTCTGGGATGTCGACCGTACTCACAAAGCCGCACGTCGCGTTTGCTCCGTCGCCCCGCCCCGTGACAAAGCAGTCGAACCACTGGAACCAATGTGCTCCCACGATGTGAGGATTCCCGATAGCGGAGATCATATATGCCTTGTAGGCTGCCGCTGCGGCTGCCGCATCGGGGGCCTCGAGAAGGCCGCCGTAGGGGGAGCCTTTGTCAATGCGCCCGATGTGGAACTCCCCGATGATGACGGGTTTGTCCTTGCTCCCTGGAGGCGGCGCGAACTCGTCCACGGCGGTCTTGTATATGTTGTAGCTGACGACATCGCAGATCTCGAATGCCGCCCTCTCAACAATCTCGTTGCGCGACGCCAACCGGCATCCCAGATAGAGTGCTTTGGGGGCAGCTTGCTTGACTGCCCTGCGGCACACTTCGAAGTAGCGTTCGCAGAACAGCTTCTCGAATGCGAACAGGTCCGTCTCCACATCCTTGAGTTCGGGCTCGAAATCGGTTTTCTCAAGGAAATCGTCCCAGCTTGAGTAGCTGCTCCCCCATGCCTTGTTCAGCGCAGACACCTCCGAATACTTCCCGCGGAGCATCTTCAGCATCTCGACTTTCGCGGGCTGGGAGGGGGGGCATGACAACACCGCCAAGGCTGTGTTCCCGGGAACGTGCTGCCACGAGATCTCGTTGTCGACGAACGCTCCTATGCAGTACTTGGAGTTCAGAAGCTCCGCGCGCGCCTCTGCCCCCTCCACAGTGCGAGTCTCAAACGCGGGTGCGAAATAGTCGGGAATGTCTCTCCACAGGGTGAAGAGCTTGCGCTTGGTCTTGAGGGGCTCTGAACCGGAGCTGCCGAGAATCACGGTGAACGGAACGGTTTCGGAAGACATGACACTGGTCGTCGACCATGCCCCGCATGTGTTCATGCCCCACTTCCTGAGACGCGTCGCGGCGATTCTCCAGTAATCGCCAACAGCCTCCTCGCCGTATTTCCTAACGATATTCCTCTTGCCCAAAGCATAGGCTTCCACCTTCCTGTGGTAGTAGAACGTCCCCGGTTTGTAGCCAGTCGCATCCGCGAGGTACTTCGGGTCGATCTCTTCGAAGTAGTCTTCCCTGTCCGTGACCATGGTCGACTGGAAACTACCGACACCGGTGATGCCGATCGACCAGAAGAGATTGCCCTCGGGGTCCCTCAGGAACCACTTGCCGCCGACTTTCTCGGTGGTGAATCCGTCGGTACCAGGCGCGTCGCCCGCCGAGTTCGCAAGCCCGCCGAATGCGTCGCGGTTGGGAATGTCAGGACGGGAGGCATCGTACTCATGTTCCACTTCGGCCGATGCCTTGAGCTCTGCCAGAGAGTGTACTTTCCCTGTCCATTCGGTATGCCTGAACTGGCCGAATTCATCAACGATTGGGAAGAACTCATCCCTGGACAGCGCAAATGCCGGATTCGACAGGTCCAGCATATTGGGGTTTGTCGGCGTCTTGCGCATGCCGACGAATGCATCGGGCTCGAACAGCCAGGACTGCAGGTCTGCTCTGAACTGCCGGACCTCTATGTCGTCGATGATCGTGCGACACGCGCCGTGCGAAGAGAATCTGAGTGCGGCGTCATTCGCTCCATCGGGTAGGACAAAGGTGAACCTCGTCACGCCCTTCTGGCCAGGAGCCGATGCAAACGACGAGCGGGCGTAGAACTGCTTCTTGCCTCCCGAAACAGAGATGAAGTTCTGGGCCGACTGCGCTGCCGTGTCGGTAACGTGGTACTTGAACTCAACCACATAACCCTTGTTCGGAGTCAGCCCAAAGTCCTCGGACAGCTCTGCGCTCAGGATCCACTCACTGGAGGAGTCCATCGAGTTCAGACAGAGTGATCTACTACCGGAGATGGCCTCTTCGCCCGATACGGTGCTGATTTCAATGCTCTTTCCCAGGTGCTGCATGAACGGGGATGGATCGCTCTCAAAGTCATCCTGGAATATGCAGATCGAGTCCGGGACCGGATCGGGGCGATCCGAAAGCTCACGCAGTGTGCCACACCCCGACAGGAATAGGACACAAGATGCAGAGAGGAGTAGGCTAGCGGTTGTCTTCATAGGGGTCCTCAGTGACAGCCTTGGTCATACGCAGGCCTGGCTTGCCATGGACTTCTCATTCCTTTCCAGGCACCATTCGAGCAACGTCCTGCGCCATCCACTGCCAGTCAACGTCCTCTACCCACAAAGTGAAAGATCCTGCTGTCGAGGTCGCCCCGCAACTGCACCCCGAGGCCGTGCGCCATCAGGGAGCGTCCGCTCAATGGGCGGCATTCCAGCTCGGGCTTGCAGCAGAAGGAATCCCGGTCGACGTCAAAGTGATCGCCGTAACGGGCCACATCGTAGACCGCGGCCGGGTCGAGCGCCCGGAGCTGGAACTCGGGCAAGGGCTCGCCATAGCGCAGGCCGTGGGCGAAGACGAAAAGCAGGGCTTCCGATTGGTCGGGCAGCACGAACTCGAAGGCCGCATAGCGCCCGGTCTCGCGGTAGGCCGCCAGCCGGTAGAGCTCGCCGAGATCGACGATGTGGCGGATCCTCTTGTAGAGCGCGATGTACTTCGCGCATTCGGCCAGTTCCTCCGGGCTGCTCTTGTCCACCGCGATGCCCAGCGACAGCCAACTCATGCAAGCGGCGTGGGCCATGAAGCGCAGCGGGATTTCGCGGTGGTTCATGAAATAGGAGTAGCTGCGGCTGATCTGGCAGCCGCCCCCGGCCATCTTGCTGGGGTGCAGGTAGGTGAACCCCTCGTGGATATCGAGGATGTCCAGCGTGTCCTGGTTGTCCGAGCGGTTGATCCGGGCGAAGTACTGGTCCATCTGTAGATCGAGCCGCCCGGAACCGCCTGCGCAGTTCTCGAAGAACACGCCGGGGAACTCCCGGCGAAGCCGTTCGAGCAGCCCATAGAAGTTGAGCATGTACTGGGTCCGCATCGACCGGCGATCCGCCACCTGCGGGAAGACCATGTACCGGTTCAGGTCCATTTTGAGGTACGTGATGTCGTTCTCCGACAGCAGGCCGCGCAGAACCCCATAGACATGCTCCAGCACATCGCGCCGGGCGAAGTTCAGCAGGGAGTAGGCCAGGTCGTCGATGAGCCACTCCGGGTGTTCCTGGTAGACCTTGCTGGTGGCGTCGACCCGCTCGAACTCGACCCAGAGGCCGAACTCCATCCCGTGTTCCTT
>QKDC01000163.1 GCA_003246755.1 Gemmatimonadota bacterium
ATGACCTCGGCGGTGATGCGCTCCACCACCTGCGAATCGGCCTGATCGCCACCATGCACCGTCGCCTTGCGGCCGGTGGCTTCGATCTGGGCGGCCACGTCTTCTGCCTCGGCTCGCCGAGTGTGATAGGTGATGGCAACATCTGCTCCGGCTCGCGCAAAGAGCAGCGCCGTCGCGCGCCCGATACCACGCGATCCGCCTGTCACGAGGGCCACCTTCCCGGAAAGGTCGATCATGCCTCATCCTCCAGCAGGCTCACGATGATGTGCTCGGCTGCGAGGTGAATCTCCTGAATCCGAGCGATGTCCTCCGAGGGAACCACAAACGTCATCTCCGATAGCCCGGCCAGCCGCCCCCCTCCGCGCCCAAGGAAGGCAACGACGTCGATCTGCCGCTTCCGTGCGGCCGCCGCGGCCGCGAGCAGATTGGCGCTCTCCCCACTCGTACTGTGAATGATGAGGAGATCACCCGTCCGCATCACGCTCTCGACTTGGCACGCGAAAATCTGGTCGAATCCCAGGTCGTTCCCTGCGGCGGTCAGCAGCGAGGTGTCCGTCGTCAAAGCGACTGCGGACGACCCCGACCGGCCACTCCGCCGTACAACGTACTCGGCAGCGATGTGCTGAGCGTCGGCGGCGCTTCCGCCGTTACCGACAAAGTACAGGGTGCCTCCACGGTCGAGGGTCTCCTGGTAGCGACGGGCAATGGCCACGAGGAGATCGGCCTGGTCTCGAACCGCATTCGCCACGTCTGCGAGTCGCGCAAAGGCGAGGGCTACAGTGGCCGAGTCCACTACTCCTCCGTATTGAAGAGGTGGCGGATTCGCGTCAGGAGTGTCTGCTTGATCGTGAGTGGTGGCACGGCCGTGGTTTCCTTGTCGGCCAGAATGGCAGCCGGGTTACTCCGGGCGAGCAGCTCGGCTTGCTCGTGACCGTCGTTCTCGCATAGGCGCACGAAGCACTCCGTGAGTATCCTGTCATCGCCGTGGTTGTCCGAGGCGACAATATCCGCGAGACCCGCCGCGACCAATGCTCGGGCTCTCTCTCCCCGGCTCTTCGGCATGAAGAGCGTCGTCCCATCCACCTGCATGAGGGCACCGGTACTCCGCCACTGGGCCACGACCGATGGGGTGCTGCACCTGTAACGCTCGGGGTGGGCCAGCACGGGAATCAGACCGAACTGGGCCACTTGGGTGAGGGCGTTCAGTGCTGCTGGTGGGGCAACCCCGGTCATGAATTCCACGAGGATGTAACGTGTCCGACCCAACCGGAGGCGTCCATCACCCGCTGCCCCAACCGGGAACGGCCGGTCGAGCATCAATTCCACCCCACGGTGCAGGGTGATGCCCTTGGGGGCCTCCGCCTCGAGCCGCGCAAAGGCGCTGTCGTAGGTTGAGGGGATTCCCTGCTCTGCACGACTGGCTTTCAGGTGGGGTGTGAGGCAGATGTCCGTCACACCACGCTCCTGCATGCGCTGCAGAACCGAAACGGACTGCGTGACGCTGCGCGAGCCGTCATCCACTCCGGGTATCAGGTGTGTATGGAGGTCTATCACGATGTCGTGGCGGTCATCCTCACGGCCTTTGCGAAAGCACCAAGGTTATTCGGATCCTGTTCGGCCTCACAAAGCAGCGCCAACGTGAGAAGTGCGTCCGCCGAGAGAAGTTCTTTGGCCGCCGAACGTCCCGCTCCGCCACTAGATGCCTTCTCCAGGACGACCCGCGATGCTGCCGCGAGACGCTCCGCCAGGATCCCGGAATCGGAGTCCACCTGTCGGACGGCCTCCTCAGCGCGCGTCCGGAGAACCGCCGGTGCCCCGTCGATGCGCTCCGAGAGCCAGGTCTCCGCGTTGGTCATGTGCCGACCCATTCGTCCAGCACGGCGGCCACGGCTTGTCTCGCATCGGGAAGCAAGGCAGGATCACCCGCTCCCGCCGACGCGAAGTGTGGGCGGCCACCCCCCCGTCCACCGCTCAGCGCGGCGATACGATTGACGAGATCGCCGGCCTTGAGCCCCCGCGCGACCAGGTCGTCGGTCAACGCCACGTGAATCGCACCTCGCCCCACCGTCCCGAAGAGAACGAGCACGCGTCCACTTTCGCCACTCCGAAACCGATCCGCGATACTTCCCAGTTCCTCTCGGTCCTCGGATGTGGTTTCGGCGACAGTCACGGTGAGTCCTCGCACATCCAGGGTGGCTTCCTCACGAAGTCCTCCCATCACCCCTCCACCGGCCAAGGCTTCAGCCAGCCGGGACTCCAAGCGGTCGCGCTCGGCCAGCAGTTGTTCCAGGCGGTGCGTTACTTGATCGGGTTGCGCTTTCAAGGACCCTGCCACCGCTTCGAGTTGTGTCTCCAGGACATCGAGTGCTTCGTATGCGCCGGGCCCGGTGAGCGCCTCGATCCGGCGGACCCCAGCCGCCACGCCGCTTTGCGACGAAAGGCGGAACAATCCCAGGGCGCCGGTGGTGCCGACGTGTGTTCCACCGCACAGTTCGATCGAATCGCCCATCGTGACGACGCGCACGACATCTCCGTACTTCTCGGAGAAGAAAGCCATGGCCCCGAGCGCGAGGGCATCGGGATAGGCCATCTGGCGCGTCTCGACCGGAACGTTCTCCCAAATGTGCTCGTTGACATCGCGTGCGATGCGATCAAGCATGGCGGGTTCGATGGGCCCATGATGACTGAAATCGAACCGCAACCGATCGGGGGCGACGAGCGAACCTTGTTGGCGCACATGCGTTCCCAGGTGCCGGCGGAGCGCCGCATGGACGAGGTGCGTGGCCGAGTGATTCCGTTCGATGCTTCGACGACGAGGCTCGTCGACGATGGCATCCACCGTTGTGGGTTCGAACGGTCCCTCGAATTCTCCTCCCACAATGGTTCCGCGTTTCGCGGAGGCAACGTCCTCGACCGTGAGACTCCACCCGTCCCCGAGGATACGGCCACGGTCGCTCACTTGGCCGCCGGACTCGAGGTAGAACGGGTTGCGGTGCAGCAGCAACTCCAATCGCCCCTCGAGTTGACGGAAGGCAAGGATGTCCGTTTCCGTTTCCGTGGTATCGTACCCAACGAATTTCTGGCGCCCTCTCCGGACCGACTGCCACCCCCCTCGGCTTCTCGAAGCCCCGACCGCCGGCGCACCGCCGGCCGTCGTCCGCGCGGCTCGTGAGCGCTTCCTCTGGCGTTCAAGCGCGTGTTCGAACCCCGTCACATCGACACTCACTCCCCGTTCGGCAGCGATGAGTTCGGTGAGATCGATGGGAAAGCCAAACGTGTCGTACAGCTTGAAGGCTTCCTCACCTGGAATGGTGCTCGCGCCCGAGACGATGATCTGGTCGAGGCGTGCGAGTCCATCTTCGATCGTTTCGAAGAACCTGCGCTCTTCGGTTTCCGTCACGTCACGAAGGAAGTCGGCCTTCTCCAGCAGTTCGGGATACGCAGAACCCATGGTCCGGACGAGGATGGCGGTGAGCGGTGCGAGAGTCGGCTCACGGCGCCCCAGGAGCCAGGCGTGGCGGACACCTCGCCGCAAGATGCGCCGCAGGACGTAGCCCCGTCCGTCGTTGCTGGGGTAGACGCCATCCGCGAGAAGAAAGGCCACCGCGCGGGTATGGTCGGCCAGCACGCGGTAGGACACCCCGGCGGCTTCGTCCGACTCTGGATAGGGACTGCCGACCAACCGGCCGGCTTCCGCGAGCAGCCCGGCGAAGAGGTCGGTGTGATAGTTGCTCTCCACGCCCTGCATCACCGCGGCGATTCGCTCCAGCCCCGCTCCCGTGTCAACGGAAGGTTTGGGAAGCGGAGTCAGCGTCCCGTCGGCCGACCGGTCGTACTGCATGAAGACGAGATTCCAGATTTCCAAGAACCGGCCCGCCTCGGCGAGTTCGACGAACTCGCTGCGGGTGAGATCGGCCGGCGGATCACCAGCCTTCCATTCCAGGTCGACGTAGATCTCCGCACAGGGCCCGCATGGCCCGGTATCTCCCATTTGCCAGAAGTTGTCGGCGTCTCCGAGACCATAGATCCGACCGTCGGGAAGGTGGGCAATGTCGCGCCACAGGCGACGGGCCTCGTCGTCACTCTCGTGCACGGAGATCCAGAGTCGATCCGGGTGGATGTTCAGGTGGTCGGAACTGGTGATGAACTCCCAGGCAAACGCAATCGCCTCCCGCTTGAAATACTCGCCGAACGAGAAGTTGCCGAGCATTTCGAAGAAGGTGTGATGTCGGCGGGTGTGTCCCACGACCTCGAGATCATTGTGCTTCCCTCCGGCACGGACGCATTTCTGACAGGTCACCGCCCGCACATAGTTACGGGGCTCCTGGCCGAGGAAGGTGCGCTTGAACTGCACCATCCCGGCATTGGTGAAGAGGAGCGTCGGATCGTCGGCGGGAACGAGGGAGGAGGAGGGGACCTCACGGTGCCCCCGCTCGGTGAAGAAAGTGATGAATCGTCTGCGAATCTCTGAGGCCTTCATGCTCCCAAAGATAGCACAGGAACGGAGTTACGGCGTCGACTCGTCCATGAGTTCGTCCATGGCTTCGTCCACTGCTTTGACCGCCTCGTACCCATGAAACCCCCGGCGTGCCAGGAAGGCCAGGATGCGTCGCTTCCGATCGGGGCCCGCGACACCCGCGAGTTGGGCCGAGCGTTTCCGGATGAGTGCTCTCATCCTCTCGCTGGCGGCCTCGGGGGTGACGCCCGCCGATACAGCTCGCTCGATGATTGAAGCGGCCACACCGAGACCCTGCAACTCTCGCCGGAGGCGGGCAGGCCCCCGGCCCCGTCCAAACCGGGTTTCGACGTAGTGCCGTGCGAAGGCGGCGTCGTCGAGGAGGCCTGCCTGCTCCGCCCTGACCACGGCCCGATCGGCCGCTTCCTTGGGATGTCCTTTCAGCACCAGGCGACCGGCCAGATCGCGCACTGCGTAGGGGCGTTGCTCGAGACTGCGCAATGCGGTCCGGTAAGCGGCCTCGGCGTCGGCCTCCCGACCGAGGACTTCGGCTGCTTCGTCCGTGAGAATACTGCCGGGTTCCAGACCCAGCTCGGACACCACCGTGCCTGGCACCGTGAAAGCCGGTCGCTCGTCGATCTCCACCTTGACGAGACCCGCCCGGCGGAGATCGGGCGCAATGCGAGAGACTCTCCGGGCGGAGAGTGACGACTCAGTCACCATCGCTCGCGGCCGCTGCCACGACTTGAGGCTCGGCCGTCGGCTTGATTCCCAGAAACTCCTTGACCCGATGTTCCACCTCGAGCATCAACTCGGGGTTGTCTCTCAGGAAGAGCTTTGCGTTCTCCCTTCCCTGCCCGATCCGCTGATCACCATAGGAATACCACGCACCCGACTTCTGGATGATTCCCGCCTCGGATGCAATGTCGACGAGCAGCGAGGTGTGACTGATCCCCTCGTCGAACTGGATATCGAACTCCGCCTGCTTGAACGGAGGTGCCACCTTGTTCTTCACCACCTTCACTCGCACACGACTGCCGACGATCGTCTCACGATCCTTGACCGGTCCGATGCGCCGGATGTCGAGCCGCAACGAGGCGTAGAACTTGAGCGCCTTCCCACCCGTCGTGGTCTCGGGGTTACCGAACATCACCCCAATCTTTTCCCGAAGCTGGTTGATGAACACCACCGCACACCTCGAGCGGTTGATGGCACCAGCGAGCTTCCGCAGTGCCTGGCTCATGAGCCGTGCCTGAAGGCCCACGTGGCTATCGCCCATATCCCCTTCGATTTCCGCCTTGGGCACCAGGGCCGCAACGGAATCGATCACGACCAGATCTACCGCACCGGAGCGCACCAGGATTTCCACGATCTCGAGGGCTTGCTCGCCGGTGTCGGGTTGGGAGACGAGCAGCCCTTCGACATCAACCCCTAGCTTACGTGCATAGTCCACGTCGAGCGCGTGCTCGGCGTCGACGTATGCCGCGACCCCGCCGGCTCGCTGGACATTGGCAGCAAGGTGGAGCGTCAGGGTGGTCTTGCCGGACGCCTCAGGGCCGTAGATCTCCGTAATCCGCCCCCTGGGGACACCACCAATGCCAGTGGCCGCGTCGAGATTGATGGCCCCAGTGGGAATGGCGAAGACTTGCTCCCGCGGGGTATCGGCACCCAGCCGCATGATGGAGCCCCGTCCGAGTTGCTTTTCGATCTGGGCGATAGCCAGGCTCAGTGCCTTCTTACGTTCCGTTTCTGCCTTGGACCCGTTCTTCGACTCACTCGGTGGCATCGTGACCCTCTGTGAAAAAGTGACTGAAAACGCGACATATTGATATGCACTGACATGATAATACCGAACATTGTCCGAACACAATAGGCATTTTGAGACTAATTCACACGCCAGGCATCTTCGAGGTGCTCGAGCCGAACCCGGGAATCGCGGCATTCGATGGCCACCACATCGAACCGATATTGATCGCCGACCCTCCCATGGCGCTGGCGCCACCAGGCGGCGCCCAAGGCGAGGATCTGTCGTTTGTGTCTGGTGAGGGCCTCGAGCGGGGATCCATGCCTTCGCGAAGACCGAGTCTTGACCTCGATGAACGCAACCAGCCTTCCCCGCCGCACCACGAGATCGATGTCGTGCCGCCCAAAGCGAAACCGATGCGCCTCGAGGGACCAGCCGCGTGCCACGAGATAGGCGAGCGCCGCCATCTCACCACGGACTCCGAACCGGTGCCGCGGATCGGAAAAGGCGTGCGGTGCTGCGAGATCGGGAAGTGAAATCGGGAGGGACATAGACGGAGGGTATACCTCTCTCCTCGGTTGGGGGCACTCGGCGAAGTGCACGGCTCACCCTTCCGACGCACGCCGAACCCACCGAGGTCGAGCGGGCCGACCCGGGGCTTGACGCCTGTCCCCCTTTCCCAAGATCATCCGGTCGCTTGTGACCTCCTCCTGGTGACCCAATGATCGTGACAACCGATGGCTGACCGCCTCACTCTCCAGGTCCGAAACGTCCGCCCCTCCGCCACCCTGGCCATCCACGAACTGAGCGATGCGCTGATCAAGGAAGGCCGCAAGGTGTACCGACTGGGCTTGGGTCAGTCACCATTTCCGGTACCGCCATCGGTGGTCCAGGCGCTCCGGGACCACGCCCACGAAAAGGACTACCTCCCGGTGCGCGGTCTGCCGGCCCTCCGTGAAGCCATCGCCGATCACGTGCTCCGCAATACCGGGGTCAACTACTCACCCGGATTGGTACAGACCGGACCGGGATCGAAGGAACTGATCTTCCTCACGCAGTTGATCCTGGATGTGGAGGTTCTGCTCCCGTCTCCTTCCTGGGTGTCGTACCAGCCACAGGCCAAGTTGGCCGGGCGTGAATTGTCTTGGCTGGCGACCAGGCGGGCCGACTACTGGAACCTCCGGCCCGAAGTGCTCGAAGCACATTGCGTCAAAGGACCCAAGCGTCCTCGGCTCTTGATTCTCAACTACCCGAACAACCCCACCGGGGCGACTCTCGACGAAGCGGCACTCATCGAACTGGCCGCCGTGGCACGTGCGCATGGAGTGCTGGTGATCTCGGACGAGATCTACGGCCTGGTCGACCACGAGGGGACGCATGCGACCCTCTCCAAGTACTACCACGAGGGTACGATCGTCAGTACCGGCATCAGCAAGTGGTGCGGGGCCGGTGGGTGGCGCCTTGGGGCGTTGCTGTTTCCCGAGGAACTCCGGTGGCTTGCGGACGCAATGGCAGTGACGGCAAGCGAGACCTTCAGCTCCGTCAGTGCCCCGATTCAATACGCCGGGACCGTCGCCTACCAGGGGGGGCCGGAGATCGACGAGTACCTGCGCCACTCGCGACGCATCATGCGGGCCCTGGGCCGTTCGTGTGCCAGTGCTCTCGCCGGATGTGGGCTCGTGGTGAACCGACCGAGGGGAGGATTCTACCTCTTTCCCAGTGCAACTCCACTCACCGAGGGGCTGAAGACCCGAGGGATCGAAACCAGCGAAGCGCTCTGCAACCAGCTCCTCGCGGACACGGGCGTTGCCCTCCTTCCGGGATCCGTTTTTGGCCGCCCCCCAGACGAACTCACCTTCCGCCTTTCGTACGTCGACTTCGACGGTCATGCAGCTCTCCAGGGAAGTATGGCAACGGCTGCCGACCTCGATGAGGATTTTCTCAAGACCTATTGCCCGAGAGTGGTTGACGCCATGGCTGCAATGGTCGCGTGGTTTCCGAAACTCGCTCAATAGGAACGACCCATGAAACACCTCAGTCTCCTCCTCACGATTCTCACGGCCTGCGCCTCGGGAGTTGATACGGTTGGCGGAGCCATCTCGGCGGCATCTCCGGAAGCAACGGGCGCTGGAATTGAGATGCTCCTGGCCGGGGGCAACGCCGTGGATGCGGCCGTGGCCGTTGCCTTCGCTCTCGGTGTGACCGAGCCCGCGATGTCTGGACTGGGTGCGGGTATCCAGATGCTCGTCTACCGTCCGGAGCGTGAGCCGCTCGTGATCAACGGAACCTCCTTCGCCCCCAGTGCCACCCCGCGTGACACGGCGGGTGTCGGGCCGATCACGGGGCACCGGCTCACGACGATTCCCACCTCGGTGAGAACCCTCGAATTCGCATGGCGGGAGTTCGGGAGCGGGAAGATTGCCTGGGCTGACCTCCTCGCTCCCGCCATCCGGTATGCGGAGAGCGGATTCGTGGTCGGGACTTTCCGCGCGAAGGTCTGGGCCCGACACCAACGGGATCTCGCCGAAAGCCCGTCCGCACGTCCTCTCTTTCTCCACCAGGACGGATCACCGCCCACCGAGGGTGAGCTCTGGCAGCAGCCCGTCCTCGCCCGTACGCTTCGCCGCATCGCCGAAGGTGGGGCCGCTGAGTTCTATCAGGGGGGGATCGCGAGAGAGATCGCGGCAGACATGGCAGCGCAGGGTGGGTGGATCACCTTCGACGACCTCTCCTCGCTCCCCGAACCCCCGGTGCAGGAAGCGCTCCACAGCACCTACCGCTCGTATGACATCTTCACCGTCGCCCCGCCGGCGTCGGGCTGGGTCGTCCAGCAGATTCTGAATCTACTGGAGCTCTCACCGCCCGAATCGCTTGCACCGGAATCCGCCGAAAGAACCAACCGCCTGGTCGAGGCCCTGACCATCGGGCACACCTCTCGTCGAGCGAACCCGATCAGAGACATGATCCAGTACGCCCCCGAGGTGACCGAACGCACGGACAAGGCAACAGCGGTGCGCCTCATGGAGGAATTCCGCGCCGCAGCGGCAGGGACTGGAGATCCGGAGACGGAGACCGGCCGGGGTGAAACCACGCACTTCTCCGTGGTGGACGGGTCCGGCATGGCGGTGGCGGTCACCACAAGCATCAATGCGTATTTTGGTGCGCGCGTCGTCACACCTTCACTGGGATTCCTCTACAACGATTACATGCGGGAGTTCCAACTCGATGATCCCGAGCACCCCTTCGCGCTCCGACCTGGAGGAATGCCCTCGTCATCGATGAGTGCAACGGTCTTGGCCCAAGACGGCCAGGCCGTCCTGGCTGTCGGGAGCCCGGGGAGTGCTCGCATCATCTCGGCGGTCAGCCAGGTCATCCAGCGTTGGGTGGACGGCGGGCACGACATCGTTGGTTCGGTTGCCGCACCTCGGCTCCATGTGGTGCCTCCCTTCGCCCTCTACGTTGAGGATCCGGACCTCGCGTCCAGTGCGGGCCCAGGATTCGAATCGCTGGGGTACCGGGTGAGCCACCCGGCGGACGATCTCACCCTCCGAGGACTCAATGCCTACTTCGGTGGGGTACACGCCGTGGCCAGGGAGGGTGATCGATGGGTGGGCGCGGCCGACCCACGGCGCGACGGGCTGGCACGGCGGCCTTAGATATCGTATGGACTGAGAAAGTGTTTCGTCGCGCGGAGCGGCGTTGGTTCAAGCCAACGCCGGTAGTCAGCCAAACGAGCACGAGCGTCGAACCGTCAGCGGCGAACGCGTGACTAGACGCCCTCTCAGTCACCGAGATCAGGGACAATCCGCTGCGCAAAACGGCGCTGGCGTGTCCCTCTAGGCTCCACCGTCGTCCCCAGTTGCATGGCCAACCGCCCCAAGCCACCAAGTGAGCCGATGAACGCGTTCCTGACCTGCTTTCTCTCCCATCTCCCCTCGAGGCATTGCGCATGGATCCTCGGTGGACTCACGCTCCTTGCCGGGGGATGCGCGGGTGCCGGGACCGGACCCACGGGACCGAATACTCAGCCCACGGTCGGGAGTATCGAACTGAGTGTGGCAGACACCGCCGTCGTGGTCGGGAACGACCTGGCGGTCGTCGCATCGGTTCGATCGACCACCGGGGCGGCTCTCCAGCGAACGATCGCATGGACGTCAAGTAATCCAAGTGCCGCCCAAGTGTCCCAAGCGGGAGTGATCACGGGAGTGGGATTGGGAATGACCACGATCACGGCATCCGTGGATCAGGTCTCGGAGGAATTCAGGGTCGATGTGGTCGAAGCCTCGCCTTTTGCCGGGATGTGGTTCCTGTCCGAATGGACGGCGGATGCGCTCCGGGGAGTCATCTGCTCCGTCGAGGGAAACCTGCCACTCCAGCAACTTGGCCGTTCGCTCCGCGCGACGCTGACCTTGGCGGGAACCTGCTTGGAGCCCACGACGGGCAACATCGTCATCAGGGATGGAGAGGTGCTCGTCGTCGGTTTTTCGGTAGACGGAACCGGTGATACGCGATTCACGCAGCGTGGCAACCCAGACTGTCTCTATCAGGGAACCGCATCGGGGACCCCCCAGGACAGCATCATGGGAACTGTTCACTGCGACGGATTGGCCCTCAACACCGACGGGACATTCATCCTCCGACGGACGACGCCAGCCGCTGTCCCAACGGGAGCATTCTCGCAGATCAACGGGGGATATACGGAGACCTGCGCCCTCACGACTGGCGGCAAGGCCCATTGCTGGGGAGGAAACCGCTACGGTCTCCTTGGCGATGGCACGCTGGTTCCCCGTGCTGCACCCGTCCCCGTCAAAACGATGCTCACCTTCACGACGATTGCGGTCGGCGCCGGACACGCGTGCGGGCTCGATGGGGCGGGTAACGCCTACTGTTGGGGATTGGGTGTCGACGGTCAGTTGGGGACCGGTGACGGCGCGGTGAACCTGACACCGGCCTTGGTCACCGGCGGTCTGACTTTCACCAGTCTCACTGCAAGCGGCAGCACCACATGTGGTTTGACTGCCGACGGGACGCTGTACTGCTGGGGGGACAACACGTTGGGACAGTTCGGTAACGGATCGGTCGCGAAATCACTCGAACCGATCGTCGCCGCCGGTGGAATGAAGTTTCTCGAAGTTGACCTCGCCGAGAGTCAGATCTGTGGCATTGCGGTGGCGGGGGGTGCCTATTGTTGGGGGGACAACCAGATTGGCGGTGTGGGAGATGGAACGACCGTCAACCGGTTGGTACCGACCGCCGTGGTGACCGGTGAGAACTTCGTGAGCGTGCGTGCGGGACTGGGGTGGGCATGTGGAATCACGGCCGCCGGCGATGCCCATTGTTGGGGGTGGAATCTGTCTGGTGTCCTCGGTGTCCAAAGCCCCGACCATCCTCGACTGACCCCTTCTCCGGTCTCGGGCGGCCACTTGTGGAGTCAAATGACCATGGGGCTCTCGGCGATTTGCGGCATCTCGACGGCCGGAATCAGCTATTGCTGGGGGGAAAACGCGAGCGGTGTGGTTGGCGACGGGACCGTACTCAACCGGACCGAACCAACGGCCGTCACAGGCGGCGTTTCATTCGCGGTGCTCAACTCCGGCTTCGATCACGTCTGTGGACTGACGGCGGCGGGAGCGGCGTACTGTTGGGGGGACAACTCCTCTGGCCAACTGGGAATTGGGATCGCGGGATCGCTGCAGTCCACGCCGACAGCGGTCGCAGGTCAGTAGGCGATGGGCTGAGCGGGCGAGTGTCGCTCAGCCCTCCGCCTTTCAGCTCCTACCCCTTCTCCCCGGCGAGCCGAGCCATGCGGTCCCGGACCTCCTGGACCTTCGTCTGCAACACCGCGTCCGCTTGGGCCCAAAGGTCAACGAACTTCCCGTAGAACTCCAGAGCCTTCGTCTGGTCACCAGCCGCTTCGTAAATCTCGCCGAGGCGCCGGTAGATGATCGGGAGGTTGTTGCCACCGCGGATGCCGAGCACTCTGCGATTGATGATCCCTTCGAGGTAGCCGCGGGCAGAGTCGGGCTGACCCATGGCGTCGAACACCTCGGCCAACTCGAAGTAGTCACAGGTCTCGCAGGCTGGGACGAGATCCCGTGCCTGACGGAGATGCTCGAGGGCCTCATCCGACCGATTCTCAGCTAGCGCGAGCTGGCTCATCCGCAGGTGCCACTGCCTCGGCGGGTTGTCCCGTACCGAATCACCAGCGTCCGCCTCCCACCGGCGCAGGTATTGGTGGGCCTGAGCGAGGCGACCCACGGTGAGGTAAGCCTCCGCCACAGACAACGGACCGACGGCGTCCAGGTCCGCGAGGCGCTCCGGCGAGATGATCCGGAACGCCTGGTCGGTCAAGGACGATCCGCGACTGACGTCCCCGGCATACCTGACCGTGGTCTCGGCTTGGGTGAGCAGGTCTGCGACCGCCGCTACGTCGGCGGCGCGCAACCCTCCCCACTCGGCGAGGTCACGTTCGACGTTCTGCCGGATGGCGTCCCGGAAGATCGGCCTGGCCTCTTCGAGACGTCCCCGCACAGTGGCGAGCGTGGACAACTGGAACAGCGTGCCCGTTTCGCGCGGTGTGCCCCTGACGGCCGCACGCTGATCCTGCAACACGGTAGCGGCGGAGTCGTATTGCCCCTCGGCCAGCATGAAGTTGGCAAGCGTGTTGCGCGGGGCCGGGTGGTCCGGGTGGGTTTCCTCGTAGTCCTTGAGCAGGGCGCGCGCTGTATCCGGGCTCCCGATCTCGTACTCGATCGGGATGGCGTTGCCAAAGGTGACGGCGGGAGCTGCGCCGCCAGCGATCGAGCGCTTGTAGAGCGCCAGCGCGTCCGCATCTCGACCCATCACTCGGTAGACGAGCCCAAGATTGTTGAGAGCAATCCGGTCGGTCGGGTAGCGATCAAGCACGGCCTGGTAGGCTGCAATGGTTGCGGCAGTATCGTGCGTGACTGACAGGTGATACTGGGCCTCGGTCAGATAGCGTTCCCGCTGCGAGAGTCGTTCGCGAAGGTCATACGCCCGCTGGAAGGCGGCCGTGCGACGCTCGGTATCGCGCCCTTGGTTCGCCAGAACCACTCCCAGTTTTCGATGGGCCATCGCGAAACTGGAGTCGAATTCGATCGCTCGTTCGAGGAGGGCCACCGCCGCATCGTTATCGCCCCGGTTGGTTTCTTGTTCCGCCTGGACGTAGGCCTCCAGCGCCTCAAACGACCGCGTGGTGACCTGATCGAGTGGCCGGTCGGCGCGAATGCTCCTCAGCGATTCACCCAGACGCTCCCGCAGCGTGCCGGACAACTTGTCGATGGCTGCGGAGAGGCCTTCGGAGTTCGCCACATCCTGGCGTCCCGCCCAGAGGATATCTCCCGTCGTGGTTCCTACGAGCCGGGCCGAAAGCACGAAGCCGGCGCCGAGCGGACGAATGTCACCGGCCAACACGGCCTTGAGACCTTCCCGCGCCGCGATTTCCTTGGCGACATCGAACGTCACTCGCTCCTCAGGGGAGCGCTGCATGCGTGCCAGCACGGTGCTCACCTGTGCAGCGTCGTACACGGTGAGCATGTTGGACTGCGAGAGGTCGATCCGGAGATCCGGAGGAGTTCGGTGATCGTGGACCCTAGGGTCGTATCCGAGGTCAGGTTCTCGAATTCAGCCAGCACGATCCGCTCGCGTTCACTCAGCGCCCCGCTGGACACGAGTGTGCCAAAGGGACCAATCCCTGCTGCGCGCAGGGCCATGAACCCTCCGGCCGCGATGCCGAGCCCGGCAAACGCCATCGTTCCGCCGAATAGCACCTTGCGCCAGGTGAAATGGCGTTCGAGGCCCGTTGGCGTCGCGACATAGCCCGTCTGCGCACGAGTCAGCGCCCGCTCACGCTCATGGCGGCCCGTGATGAGCATGATCGGAAGCCCGATCACCAGCAGTGCCATGGCCCCGAAGAAGACCCAGTCGGGCAACCCGGCCAGCTGTACGATGCCATACACCGCCGCCAGCACGACGACCGCGCCACCGAGGGACATCGCGGCCACGCGCCCTGGCCGGCTCCTTTGAAGTGCCGCCTGGGTACCCGACGAGACGGCGACCGTCGCCGACGTGGGCGAGAGGCTGCCGCTCCCGGACAGCACGGCATCGAGGTGTGGCAGAATCTCCGTGGCCTTCTGCCAGCGATCGGCGGCCCGCTTTTCGAGGCAACGCATCACCACGGTCTCGAGCCCGTGCGGTACCGCCGCCCGAATACTGCTCACGCTCGCCGGTGCCTGTGTCACCTGGGCGGCCAGCATCGCCTGCGGACTCGCCGCCGTAAACGGAGGTTGTCCCGTGAGCATCTCGAACGCCATCGCCCCCATCGCGTAGAGATCCGCCCGATGGTCGATGTGGGGATCACCCGAGGCCTGCTCCGGTGCCATGTAGGCGGGTGTGCCAAGCGCCATGCCCATCGACGTGAGCGACTGACCACCGGTCGATTCCGTCACTGCCTTGGCGACGCCGAAGTCCGTCACCAGTGCGTGGCCGCTCGAGATCATCACATTGTCGGGTTTGATGTCCCGATGGACGATGCCTCGATCGTGCGCATAGGAGAGGGCGTCGGTCACTTCCCGGAGAATCCGGACCGCCTCCGGCACCGGTAACTCGCCCTCACGCGCCAGTTTGGCTCGGAGTGATTCTCCTTCGATGAACGGCATGATGTAGTACAGGATGTCGCCGGCGGCACCCGCCGTCAGCAGCGGAACAATGTGCGAGTGCTGGAGCTTCGCGGCGAGCAGGACTTCTCGACGGAAGCGGTCCTGGTTGACCCCTGCCCCCATCTCGGGGGGAAGGACCTTGATGACCACCTTGCGCTCGAGTTCGATCTCCTCGGCGAGGAATACGCGCGACATCCCTCCCCCACCGAGTTCCCTCTCGATGCGGTAGGTCTCGCCGACGACGGCATCCAGACGCGACTGAAGATCTCCGCTCATGGTCCTCCCGGTTCGCCGGCGAGCCTTCCGATGCGCCGCTTCAGTTCTTGGACCCTGGGTTGGAGTTCCGCATCAGCGTTCTCCCAGAGGGCAACCAACCGCCCGTAGTACTCCACCGCCTTCGCTTTGTCTCCTCGAGACTCGTATATCTCACCCAACCGATGCAACGCGATGGGAAGGGAGACGTCGGCGCCCTCCCACATCGGTGAGGGGAGGTCCGCCAGAGGGCCATACGCGGCGAGGGCCGAGTCGGGTTCACCCATCCGCTCGAACGTCAGCCCAATGTCCAGGTGGGTGCAGCTCCGGCAGCCATACAGGTCTCGAGCGGTCCGGAATCGTCTCAGGGCTTCATCATACCGGCCCTCTGCGACGGCGAGTCGTCCCTGGCCCCACTCCCCATCGCCATCTCCCCGTCGGAACGACTCGGGAACCACGCGCAGGTACTCGTCCCGCACGGCGCGCGCGCGATCGAGCCGGTCCGCGGTCGCCCAGAACGCAATCAACGCCCCGTAGGGTCGGTTCACGACGGGTATGGAATCGAGGGGCTGACGCGCGAGGGCCCGCTCCACCCGCGCGATCGGCTCGTTCACATCACCGAGGATCTCGATCTCAGCCGTCGCAACCTGAACCGGGACGTTGACGGCAGCACGGGAAATCCCTCGGGCTTCCTGGCCGCGCATGGCCTCGAGTGCTTCGCCGGCGGCGTCGCGCAGTTGCCCCGAAATCCGATTGACGCCTGACTTCATGAAATGACCACGGACTCTCCAAAAAAGGTCGTCGGCATTGATGAGCGAATCCGCCACCCTCAAAGCGCGATCATACCTCCCGCGGGTTCCCTCGAGGAACCCGAGGTTCGCAAGCCTCTCATATGATCCTGGAATCCGTTCATCATATCGAGCAAGGGTCGATTCGGCTCGTTCCCATTCAGCCCGCATCAAGTAGGTGACCATGAGGTTGAGGTAGAACACTCCTACGCTCGACCCACTATCCACCGGAGGTCGTAGCACTCGCTCTGCATCGGCGTAGCGTCCGCCCTCGTTGTACATGGAGCCCAAGTTGTTTCTCGCGCTGGCGTCGTCGGGCCATGAGGCGAGTACTCGCTCGTAGGCGGCGATTGCCTGGGGCCTGTCATTGATGCCATCGAAGTAGTAAGCCGTGGCCACCTCCGCCTCACGACGTGAGAGCCGATCGCGGAGCCGATAGGCTCGCTCGGCGGCATCCAGCTTCTGCGCCGGGTCACCACCCATGTTGTTGATCACGACGGCGAGCTTGCGCCACGCCATGGCGAAGCCGGAATCCAGGGCCACGGCCTGACTCAACAAACGGGCAGACTCCGGGTAATCGGCCTTGTCCGCCGCCCGCTCTGCCTGTGTGTAAAGCCGAAGGGCTTCGAGTGAGGCGGTCGTCACTTGTTCCAGTGGAGGATCACTCCGGATGTTCTTGAGCGACTCACCGACCCCTTCCCGGAGCTTTTTCGACAGCTTCTCGAGCGCGGAGAGAATCCCTGAGGCATCCGCGGCCGTTTCGCGACCTGCCAGCAGGGTCGTTCCGTCGGGTGCGAGGAGGCGAACCGAGAGCGCATACGACCCCGCGAGCATACCGATTTCGCCGGCGATCACCCCGCGAGCGCCCTCCCGTTCCGCAACTTCCCTCGCGAGGTCGGCCGTGAGCCGTGCATCCGGATCGCGTTCCATCCTTCTCAGGGACGCCGTGATGTCGCTGGGCTCGAGCAACCGAATGATGTTGGATTGCGCGAGGTCGATCCGGAACGCCTCGGTGACCGAAGTTCCCAAGGTCGAATCATTCGTGGTGTTCTCGAATTCGGCGACCACGAGCTTGTCACGCTCACTGAGCACACCCGAGGAAACCAGGGTGGCGAACGGCCCGATGCCCTGCGCGCGGAGAAACATGAAGGCGGCGGTGCCGATCCCCAGAACCCCAAACGCCACCAGACCACCGACAATGGCACCCCGCATCGTGGACACCGGTGCGAGCGCACCCGCGGGTGTCGCGGTCATCATGCCCGTCGCCCGTGCCATGGCCTGCTGCCGCTCTGCCCGGCTCGCATACAGCATGATCGGAAGCCCCACCACCATGAGCATCACTGCGCCAACGAAGACCCAATCGGGGAGCCCCAGTTGCCGTACCAGGAACCACACCCCCCCCACCACCAGCACGGCCACGATCGCAAAGAGAGCTGCGACTCGACCCGGATGCGATCGCTTGAGTGCCGCCTCCGTCCCCGAACTCATGGCCATCGTCGCCGAGGTCGGCGACGACCCCCCACTCGGCGTGAGCAGCGCCTCGAGGTGCGGGATCAACTCCTCCGCCGTCTGCCATCGATCCGACGGACGCTTCTCCAGGCACCGCATCACCAACCCACCAAGGGCCTCAGGGATCGCCGGCCGGAGCCCCGTCACCTGATCCGGGGTCTGGGTCACGTGTGCCGCCAAGACCGCCTGGGCGCTCATCCCCGTGAACGGGGGTCGACCTGCCAGCATCTCGTACGCCATGGCCCCGAAGGCGTAGATGTCGGCACGATGATCGACGTTGGGTTCTGCGGCAGCCTGCTCCGGTGCCATGTAGGATGGTGTGCCGAGGGCCACGCCCAGCGATGTCAGCGATTGCCGGCCGGTGGATTCGCTCACGGCCTTGGCGACACCGAAGTCGGTCACCAGGGCGTGCTTACCGGAGATCATCACGTTGTCGGGCTTGATGTCCCGGTGGACGACGCCCTTCGAGTGCGCGTAGGCGAGCGCATCCGCCACCTCGCGAAGGACAAACAGCGCCTCCTTGACGGGTAGCTCCCCACCTCTCGCCAGCCTGGTGCGCAACGATTCCCCCTCGATGTACGGCATGGTATACCAGAGCAGGTCGCCCTCGGATCCCGCGCTGAGAACCGGTACGATGTGGGGATGCTGCAGGCCGGCCGCCATCTGGATCTCGCGTCGGAACCGTTCCTGGTTCACGCCCGCGGCCATCTCAGGCGGCAGGACCTTCACCACCACCTTGCGCCGGAGTTCGACTTCCTCGGCCAGGAACACGCGAGACATTCCGCCCCCACCGAGTTCCTTTTCGATCCGGTAGGCCTCGCCGAGCGCAGCCGCGAGACGCGGTTGGAGGTCTTCGTTCATGAACCAGGCTCTCCCGCAAGCTTTGCAATTCGCGCGCGAATCTCCCGCACACGAGGT
>QKDC01000023.1 GCA_003246755.1 Gemmatimonadota bacterium
ATCCTGGTGGATCGGTCTCCGCGGTCGACAACCTCACCTTCCATATCACCCCAGGAGAGGTGTTCGGCTTCCTGGGACCCAGCGGAGCTGGAAAATCGACAACGCTCAACATCCTCATCGGGCTCTTGCAGGGGTGGACGGGGGATGTTCGCGTCGCCGGAAGGGAATTGGGCAAGTGGGGCCCCGAGTATTATCGGCGAATCGGAGTGAGCTTCGAGTACCCGAATCATTACCTCAAGCTCACCGCCCGGGAGAACCTCGAGTACTTTCGGTCCCTTCATGGGGGCAAGACCGAGACGGTGGACGACGTGTTGGCCATGGTCTCACTCGACGGGCACGCCGACCAGCCCGTGCTCGAGTTCTCCAAAGGCATGAGGATGAGGCTTAATCTCGCCCGCAGCCTCCTTCATCGTCCCGACATCTGGTTCCTGGACGAGCCCACGACAGGCCTCGACCCCGTGAACGCCGTCAGGATCCGTGAGCTGATCCGGACCCGCCAGCTGTCCGGCACCACCACCGTCGTGGCCACCCACGACATGAACACCGCCGAGGCCGTCTGCGATCGGCTCGCGTTCATCGTAGACGGGAAGATCGCCGCCATCGACGCACCCGCCGCGTTCCGGCGCAGACACGGGAAGCGAGTCGTGGAGGTTCGCTGGAGCCGTGACAACGGGTCTGAAGCCTCGGAAGAGTTCCCTCTGGAGGAGTTGTCGAAGGACACCCGTTTCCTGGAGCTCATCCGCTCGCCTGGGCTCTTGTCGATTCACTCCCAGGAGGCCACCCTCGAAGACGTCTTCGTTCAAGTCACCGGAAAGGCACTCCGGTGAGCCTCCTCTCGGCGACCCTCCGGTTGGACGTACGAATCCAGGCCCGCAGCAGGCTCTATGCCATCGGGATCGCTGTCGCGGTGGTTCTCGGGATGGTTGCGCGCTATGTCTTCGACGACCCCCAAGCAGGTCGCGTATTGGCCACGCTCTATCTCCTCGGGGTCGGTGGCACCACCTACATATACGGTGCTTCGCTCCTGCTCCTGGAAAAGACCCAGGGCACCCTTCAAGCTCTGCGTACCACTCCCCTGACGTCAAACGCCTACATCGGATCGAAAGCCGTGACCCTCACGACGTTCGCGCTGGTGGAAAGCGTCATCATCTACGTCATCGGATTCCCGGGAGTCGAAGTCCGCCTCTGGTCACTGGTCCTTGGGGTCGCCGCTCTCGGAGTGGCGTACACCATGGTGGGGATGGGGCAAGTCGCGGCTCACGACTCGGTCACCTCCTTCTTGATGCCCGGAGCGTTGATCGTGGGAGGCATCCTTCAGCTCCCGTTCCTGTATGTTCTGGGAGTCGGCCCCAACGGCCTCTGGTATGCAATTCCCTCGCAGGGGCCCCTCCTCCTGATGCTCGGCGCTTTCGAACCCATCGAGCCCTGGCAGTGGGCGTATGCTCTCTCCATGTCAGCCGCTTCCGTGGGGGCGTCCGCGTGGTGGGCGCGGCGCCGCATCTCCCGCTTCGTTTCCCTGCAGAATGGATAGCTCGGTGGCACCCCTCAAACAGGCGTCGGCAACGCTGCGAGCGGATGGCCTGAGGCTCGCCCGAGACCGGTTCCTGGTTGGTACGGGCCTGTACATCATCGGAATCTCTGTCGCCATGCGGTGGGTGATCCCCTGGGTCACGCCCGGGATCGAAGGCCGATGGGGGTTTGACCTGACCCCTTACTATGCCCTTCTCGTGAGCCACATCGTCGTACAGCTCGCTCCGATCCTCGTGGGCATCCTCGGTGCGTTCTTGCTCCTGGAGAGCCGGGAGGATCGCACCATCAAGGCCTTGCTCGTCTCTCCGTTGCCCCTCTCGACCTACCTGTGGTGGCTCGGCTGCGCGATGGTCCTCACATCCGCCATGCTGACAGTCGTCGAGGGGTTGATCATCGGTCTGGGCCTGCCGTCTCCCCCTGCGCTTGTTGCCATCGGGTTGGTCGGGGCTCTCACTGCGCCACTGGTCGCCCTTGCCGTTGCAGGGCTCGCCAGCAACAAGACAGAGGCCTTCGCCTACCTGAAGATCATCGGTGTGGTGCCGCTCCTCCTCAGCGGCACCTATTTCCTGGCCGAGCCGCTACAGTGGCTGGGTGCGGTGTACCCTCCCTACTGGGCGGTGAAGGCTTACTGGGTTGCCGAAGCCGGCGGCCCTGGGTGGGGGTTGTGGCTGTCGGGGGGATGCCTGGTGTGCTCGATCTGGATCGCCTGGTCCGTACGGCTCTTCACGCGGTCCGCACGCAGCTGAAACGCCACCGTCGCGCCCAGAGACATTCGGGCGTCAGTCCGCGGATGGAAGCGCCAGCTTCCCGAACCTCTTGAAGGCCAGCAGCGCCCTGTAGGTGATCCATGGACTCTCCCGACCCTTCCGGTCCAGATCCGCGTGCATCTTTCCGTTCAGCCCACCAGTCATCTTCCACATCCCGTGGGGGCCGCGTTTCGCCCGGAGAATCTCCAGTCCGGCATCCACCGCCTCGTCCCGAGACCCATCGGCTTCCCCAAGGAGGAGGAGAACCTCGAGGAGATCGGAGTTGTAGCTGTGGGGAAAGCTGAGCCGCAACCAACCCTCTTTCGGGCGTCGCGGCTCGAGGCGCCCTGCGGCGATCCAGCGGAGTTTGGCTTCACGCCTCTGGGCGGGCGTCGCCGTGCGGGCCCAGGCGCGCCACTCGTTTGCGTCCCTGGGAACATATTCGAACAGGTGGAATCTCTTGAGGAGATGGACCATGCCCCGGATCATGGCCTGATCCTCCGGGGTGCGGAGGTTCGTCGGCAAAGCCAGGAAAGCCTTCAGGACCTTCGGTACGGTCATGACACAAGCGGGCAAGAGAGAGTCGTCCATCACGAAACAGCCAAATCCGAGATCCGGCTGAAACCGGTGACGGCAGAGGTTCAAGGCCGCACGCGTGACCGCGTGCTCCGCCAACCCGGCACGAATCAAGACCAGGGCCATGTGCGCAGTCAAACACGCGATGGGGTGCTTCCAGTACACTCCATCCTTCAGGCCTCGAAACGGCACGGCGCGGGCGCCGGTCATCTCCACCACGGGACGCGCGATCTCGATGAGACGCTGGACCCCTGTACGGATCGGTTCCAGGTCCATCGGTGCCCCAACCTCGCTGAGGTGCAGCAGCACCCAGCTCGTCCCGTCGTACTTGTGATAGAAACCACGGCCCCAGGTTCCATCTCCGTTGTGTGCGGCGAGCGTTGCCTTCACCCATGGCTGTTCGGGAATGGCGTCCCGCGCTGCCACGACATCGGGATCGTCTTCCTTCCGTCCCAGCAGGTCGGTGAGTACCCGTACGCGAAGGGCTGGATCGGCAGGGTCCAGGAGCCGATCCAGAGACTCGCTCTCTACCGTCACGGGGTACACTCGCGCCTCCTTGACCAGTCATCCACCGACGGTCGATCCGATCCATCGCATCCCACGACATGGATCGCCGCCAGCAGCAGACCGAGTAGAGCCTTGTCGAGCACCGTCACGGGACCTGGCCCACTAGTCGCCCACCCATACCGCATGCCACTCCGTGGCGGGGGAGTCGGTGACGCTCCTGAGGCCCGTGCCGTCCCGGTTGACGATGTAGACGTCCCAGCTTCCGCTTCGATCGCTGGAGAATACCAGGCGGGAACCGTCGGGGGACCATCCGTCGAATCGATCCACAGCGGGGTGATTGGATACGTT
>QKDC01000083.1 GCA_003246755.1 Gemmatimonadota bacterium
GATGGCGAGATCGACCTCCTCAACGGTGTATTCGTTTTCCCGCGCCACGGCGAGTTCGTGGATCATCTCCGAGGCATGCCCCCCGACGATGTGGGCCCCGAGAATTTCCCCATACTTCTTGTCCCGGATGATCTTGACGAATCCCTCGGTGTCGTTGGAGGCGCGGGCTCGTCCGTTGGCACTGAAGGGAAACCTGCCAACCTGAAAGTCGAGTTTCTCCGCTTGGCAGCGCTCCTCACTCAACCCGATGCTTGCGACTTCCGGGTGACAGTAGGTCACACTCGGCACGTTGTCGTACCGAATGGCATGCGGGCGCTGTCCTGCCAGGAGTTCGGCGACGAACACACCCTCCCGACTTCCCTTGTGCGCAAGCATCGGTGGACCCGCGACATCCCCGATGCAGTAGATGCCGGCGGCGGTGGTTTCGAGTGTGGCGGGGTTCACCTGCACGAATCCCTGCGGCGTGAGCTTCACACCACAATCCTCGAACCCAACCCCCTCGGTATTCACCGCCCGACCGGCAGCCATCAGTACCTTCTCGACCTCGATCTTCTCAACCTTGCTTGCGATCTCGAGTTCGAGTACGACACTGCTCTTGCCCACCGCTGCCTTGGTGACCTTGGCTCCGGCATGCACGGTGATGCCGCGCTTGCGGAAGCTCTTGGCAACGACGTCCGAGGACTCCGCATCTTCCAGAGGAAGGATCCGCGGCAGTGCTTCGATCAGGGTGACCTTGGTGCCGAAGGCATTGAAAATGTCCGCGAACTCACAACCGACCGCGCCGGCGCCGATAATGGCCATGGTTGCGGGTGCGGTTTCGAGAAACAATGCTTCATCGGAACTGATCACCGTGGCCTTGTCGATCTCCAAGCCGATCTGGGGGATGCCTTTCACTCGCGACCCGGTGGCGATCACCACCGCTTTGGTGGCCTGGAAGATGTCCTCGCCGACCTGAACCTTCTTCCCGGGAAGGAGCTTCCCGGTTCCGGTCAGCACGGTGACCTTGTGCTTCTTCATCAAGAAGCCAACGCCCTTCGAATTCTGCTCCGAGACCTTGCGTGACCTCTTCATCGCCACCCCGTAGTCCGACACGACCTCCCCGGTTTCGATGCCGAGCGCCTTCGCGTCATGCCGGATCGTGTTGGCGAGCCAGGCGCTGTGCAGCAGTGCTTTGGTGGGAATACAGCCGATGTTCACACAGACGCCGCCGAGCTTGTCCTTCTCAACGACTGCGGTAGAGAGGCCGAGTTGTGATGCGCGGATGGCACAGACATAGCCGGCCGGTCCGCCGCCGACGATGATGAGATCAAAAGTTGTCATGGGTCGTCAGTCGCGGGTCGTGAGTCATGGTGACTACCATACCAGTGCGAGCGGATTCTCCAACATCCGCTTCAGGGTCCGGAGGAATTCTGCGCCTGTTGCGCCGTCGATCACCCGGTGGTCACACGACATCGTGAGGCGCATGCGTCGCCGGATGGCGACCTGCCCTTCGTGCGCCACCGGGGTTTCGGCGATGCGTCCAACGGCGATGATGCCGGCCTCGGGCGGGTTGATGATCGCGGTGAACTCGCTGATGTCGAGCATACCGAGGTTGGAGACGGAGAACGTACTCCCGGTGTACTCTTCGGGGGTCAGCCGACGGTCGCGGGCGCGTTGTGCGAGTTCTCGTGCGTCCGCGCTGATCTCCCGGAGGGACTTGCGATTCGCATGACGGATGACCGGTGTGATGAGTCCGTCGGGGATGGCGACCGCCATGCCAAGATGGACATCGCTCCAGTAGCGGATGTGGTCGTCCTGCCACCAACCGTTGCAGGCCGGGTGTTGGATCAACGCCGTGGCCACCGCCTTCAGGATGATGTCGTTGAACGAGACTCGGCCCTCATCACCGAACTCCGTCTTCAGAGCCGTCCGTGCGTCAGCGGCTCGCTCCATGTCCACCTCGGTCGTGAGGTAGAAGGTGGGGATCGGACCGATGGATTTGGCGAGACGGCTCGCGATGGTCTTTCGGATCTGGCTCAGGGGAACATCCTCGAAGGCCGTGCCAGGCGTTCCCGGGCCACTGGCCATGCCAGGAGTGAGAATCGCCCCCATCGCGACGGGTCGTTCGACATCCCGTTTGATGATGCGGCCCTCCGGTCCCGAGCCCGTGATTCGGGTCAAGTCGATCCCTCGTTCACGTGCCATCCGCCGAGCGACAGGAGACGCCTTCACCCGGCCCGAGCTCGCAGGCGGAAAAGCCGGTGATGGTCCGCTCAGGGCGTCATCCGCGGGTGCGGGGGCAGTGGGGGAGGCACCGGGGGCGGGTGTGGGCTTGGGCGTCGCCACGGCTTCAGCGTCGACCGTTTCTCCCGGTTCACCGATGAATCCGATGACGGATGCAACAGGCACGGTGGCACCGGCCGGAAACAGCTGTTTGAGAAGCACGCCATCGGCTCGAGCGACCAAGTCCATCACGGCCTTATCGGTCTCGATCTCCGCGATGACGTCGCCGAGGGCAACGGTGTCGCCTTCCGCTTTCTTCCACTCGACGAGGCGGCCCTCTTCCATGGTAGGCGAGAGCGCCTCCATCATCACCTTGGTTGCCATGAATTAGGCCATGTAGAGCACCCGCTTGGCCGCGGCCACCGCCTTGTCGGGGTCGACCTTGGCAGCTTTCTCCAGGTGCTTGTTGTAGGGCATGGGGACGTCCGCTCCCGTCACCCGAAGGATTGGTGCATCGAGCAGGTCGAATCCATCGCGCTGGATCGTGTCGACGATCTGGGCGCCCACACCGGCAAAGTGCCAGCCCTCCTCCAGCACCACACATCGGTTGGTCCGAGCCACGGAGGCGAGGATCGTCTCGCTGTCGAGGGGGCGGATGGTGCGCAAGTCGATCACCTCCGCGGAGATTCCTTCTGATGCCAGCATCTCGGCTGCTTTGAGCGCGACGGTGGCCGTCTTGGAATGCCCCACGATCGTGACGTCGGTTCCCTGCCGCTTGACGTCCGCGAGGCCGAGCGGTGTGAGATACTCCTCCTCGGGTACTTCGCCCTTGGTGTTGTAGAGCATCTCGCCCTCGATGAACACCACTGGGTTGTCGTCCCGGATCGCCGACTTGAGGAGGCCCTTGGCATCGGCGGGAGTGCTCGGGGTCACGACTTTGAGACCGGGTATGTGCGCGTAGTACGATTCAAAGGCCTGGGAGTGCTGTGCCGCGAGCTGGAGCGCGGCGCCTCCGGGTCCCCGGAACACGATGGGACACCCGATCTGCCCTCCGGACATGTACCGCATCTTCGCCGCGGAGTTGACGATTTGGTCGATCGCGAGGAGGGCAAAATTCCAGGTCATGAACTCGATCACCGGTCGCAATCCGACCATCGCCGCACCCACCCCGATGCCGGCGAAGCCCAGCTCGGCAATCGGGGTGTCGACCACACGCATCGGACCGAACGTTTCCAGCAGGCCGCGGCTGACCTTGTAGGCACCGTCGTACTCGGCGACCTCTTCACCCATCAGGAACACGTCGGGGTCGCGCTGCATCTCTTCGACTAAGGCCTGATTCAACGCCTCGCGATAGGTCATGACTGCCACGGTCAGACCTCCTCCGCATAGACGTCGGTGTAGAGAGCCTCTGGGGAGGGGTCCGGCGATTCCTCAGCGAAGGTCACCGCATCTTCGACCTCGGCGCGAACCTCTTCCTC